>NC_010528.1:2927500-3137500 GCF_000069785.1 Cupriavidus taiwanensis LMG 19424
GAGCTTGACCTCGGGCTGCCCGAACTTCGCCGAATCCGCCGCGATGATGATGTCGCACATCATCGCCAGTTCGCAGCCGCCGCCCAGCGCATAACCGGCTACGCCCGCGATGACTGGCTTGCGGATCTTGCGGATGGTTTCCCAGTTGCGGGTGATGTAGTCGCCCTTGTAGACATCCATGAAGGAGTACTTGGCCATCATGCCGATGTCGGCGCCGGCGGCAAAGGCGCGCTCGCTGCCGGTGATGACGATGGCGCCGATCCCTTCATCCTGGTCGAACGCGGTCAGCGCGGCGCCCAGTTCATCCATCAACGCGTCATTGAGCGCATTCAGGGCCTTCGGGCGGTTCAGCGTGACCAGGCCAACGCGGCCGCGGGTCTCGACCAGGATGTTCTCGTACGGCATGTCTTCTCCTATGTATGGTCAGGCGGATGGCATGGTCGCCACCGGCTGCGGGCTATTCTGCCATCGGTTGCGGCGTGACGGCGCCGGCTAGAGCATGTGCGCCAGGAATTCGCGGGTGCGTGCGTGGGCCGGCGCGCCGAACACTTCGCCCGGCGGCCCTTCCTCGAGAATCTTGCCCTCGTCCATGAAGACGACATGGTTGGCCACTTCCCGGGCAAACCCCATCTCATGGGTGACGACGAGCATGGTCATATGTTCTTCCGCCAACTGCCGCATGGTGCGAAGCACCTCGCCGGTCAGTTCGGGATCCAGCGCCGATGTGGGTTCGTCGAACAGCATGATGTCGGGTTCCATCGCCAGCGCGCGCGCAATCGCCACCCGCTGCTTCTGGCCGCCGGACAGCCGTGCCGGGTAGCTGTCGCGCTTGGCCAGCAGGCCGACCTTGCGCAGCAGTTCCTCGGCCTTGGGGATCACCGCATCGCGCCGCAGCCCCTTGACCGTCACCGGCGCCTCGATGATGTTCTGCAACACCGTCATGTGCGGAAACAGGTTGAACGACTGGAACACCATGCCCATCTTGCGGCAGATGCGACGCACGTCCGCGTCCGGCACATAGCGGGCCGCGCCGTCGGGGCCCGGGGCGGCCAGCATCTCGCCTTCGATGTGAAGGCTGCCGCGGTCGATCACCTCGAGATGGTTCAGGCAACGCAGCAAGGTGCTCTTGCCCGACCCCGACGGGCCGATCACCGCGGTGACATCGCCCTTGCGCAAGGTCAGCGAGACGCCGCGCAAAACCTCCAGCGGCCCGAACGACTTGAAGATATCCCGTGCCGCGATCATGACGCCGGGCGCATCGTGGGAAGGGGCGCCGTTCGGGCTAGTCATCATGTTTGGCATAGCGTTTTTCGAGATTCTGGAAGAACCAGGTCAGAATCAGCGTCATCACCAGATAGAACAGCGCGGCGACGAGGAATGGCGTGGTGGTGAAATCGCGCTGCACGATGCCGCGCGCGGTGCGCAGGATGTCGTTGAGCGCCAGCACGTAGATCAGCGAGGTGTCCTTGATCAGCGTAATGGTCTCGTTGCTGACCGGCGGCAGCACGCGGCTGACCATCTGCGGCAGCACCACCCGCCGCATGGTCTGGAAGTACGTCATGCCCAGCGCCTTGCTGGCCTCGTACTGGCCGCGGTCGACGGATTTGATCCCGGCGCGGAAGATTTCGGCGAAGTAAGCGGCGTAATTGAGCGCGAAGGCCACCACCGCCGCAGGAAAATCGGGCAGCCGCACGCCGATGACCGGCACGAACGGCAGCGCAAAATAGATGAACAGCATCTGCAGCATCAGCGGCGTGCCGCGCATCAGCCAGATATAGCCGTTGACCAGGCCGCTCAGCAGCGGCCATGACGAAATGCGCGCCAGTGCCAGCGCAAGCCCCAGCGGCACCGACAGGGCGAGCGTGATGGCGAATAGCGTCAGCGTGACTTTGGCACCCTGCGCCAGTGGCAGCAGAAGAGATAAGACGTAATCCATGCTCGCGCGTACAGAAGGAGGTGAGGCCTCCGGGAAGCCCGGGGAACGGGTCCGGAGTTGGCGCGCCCCTCGCCTGAAGCGCGAGGGGCGTTGCGCAGGGTCTGGATTACTTGGTGATGTCGGTGCCGAACCACTGGGTGGCGATACGCGCCGCGGTGCCGTCCTGCTTCATCGACGCCAGCGTCTTGTCGAGCTTGCCGAGCAGCTCGGCGTCATCCTTGCGCACGCCGACGCCGTAATCCTCGGTGCCGAAGTTCTCTTCCAATACGCGGTATTCGCCGGCACGCTTGCTGATCAGGTAGCGGCCCACCACCTCATCGACCACGATCGCGTCGAGGCGGCCTGCCGACAGGTCCATCAGCGCCGTCACGTTGTCGCCGAAGGTCTTGAGTTCCTTCAGGCTGGCGGCAATCTGGCTTTCCTTCTTGATGGCATCCACCGCGCTGCTGCCGTCCTGGGCGCCGACGATGCGGCCGGCCAGGTCGGCCTTGGCCTTCACCGGCGACTGGGTGCCGACGATCACGATCTGGTGGTTGGTCATGTACGGCGCGGTAAAGCTGATGTTCTTCTTGCGCTCTTCGGTGATGGTCAGTCCGTTCCACAGCACGTCGACGCGCTTGCCGTTCAGTTCCGCCTCCTTGGCGCTCCAGTCGATCGGCTTGAACTCGACCGTCATGCCGAGACGGCGGCTGGCCTCCTTGGCCATATCGATATCGAAGCCGACCAGCTCGTTGTTGGCATCGCGGAAACCCATCGGCGGGAAATTGTCGTCCAGGCCCACGACGATCCGGGTGGCCGTATCCGTGCCGGCAGCTGGCGCGGGCGCGGATTCTTTCTTGCCGCAGGCGGCGAACAGCGCGACGGAGGAGATCAGGAGCAATGCAGCGAACTTCTTCATAGGATTTCCAATGCGGAGGGGAGAGCGCGCCGGGCTTCGCTCGCGCAGGCCGGCGGGTTTCAGATTGTTGTTGGCAGCGCGATTATAGAGCGGTGCCATGGGCCGGCATTGCGCTGCGGCCGGCATTCGCGCCAATCTCGTCCTACCCGCGGGCAAAAATTGATGCTAACATTTGCCGACCGACTGGTCGGTTTATTTTAGAGGCGTCAGCCCGTACCGACCGCAAGCCTGGAGTCCTCGGTTCCATCCGGCAGGAGACAACAATGCCCCCGACGTCCACGCCCGCTGGCCAGCCGGTCAGCATCGAGAACGGTCCCATCCTGCTGGCATGGCGGGGCCGGGTCGCCATCATCACCCTCAATCGCCCTGACAAGCTCAACAGCTTCACCCGCGCCATGCACCAGGCGCTGCAGCAAGCCCTGGATCACGTCGAGGCCGGCGGCGCCCGCGCCCTGCTGCTGACCGGCGCCGGCCGCGGCTTTTGCGCGGGCCAGGACCTCGCCGACCTGGATTTCACTCCCGGGCATATGACCGACCTGGGCGAGCTGATCGATACCTGGTTCAACCCGCTGATCCGCCGCCTCCAGGGCCTGCCGCTGCCGGTGGTGGCGGCCGTCAACGGCACCGCCGCCGGTGCCGGCGCCAACCTGGCGCTGGCCTGCGACATGGTGCTGGCGGCGCGCTCCGCCAGCTTTATCCAGGCCTTTGTCAAGATCGGGCTGGCGCCGGATTCGGGCGGCACCTGGCTGCTGCCGCAGCGCATCGGCATGGCCCGCGCATTGGGCCTGGCCATGACCGGCGAGCGCCTGAGTGCCGAGGATGCCGAAGCCTGGGGCCTGGTCTGGCAGACCATGGACGATCCGCTGCTGCCGGAACAGGCCCTGGCCCTGGCCACGCATCTGGCCGGCCAGCCGACCCGCGCGCTGGCGGCGATCAAGCGCGCCATGTATGCCAGCGCCACCGCCACGCTCGACGCCCAGCTCGACCTGGAACGCGACCTGCAGCGCGAGCTGGGCCAGTCCGCCGACTATGCGGAGGGGGTCAACGCCTTTCTCGCCAAGCGCGCCCCGCACTTCACCGGCAAGTAGAGCGCGGGCTTGCCCCGCGCATCCCCACACACAGGAGACCAGCTTGAAACAGGACCCCCAGGCCCTCGCGGAAGCCGCCGCGGCCGCGATGTACGAAGCCGACACGTGCAGCCGCTGGCTGGGCATTACGGTCCAGGCCGTGCGCCCCGGCTATGCGCGGCTGACCATGCCGGTGCGCAAGGAATTCCTCAACGGCCACGGCATCTGCCATGGCGGCCTGATGTTTACGCTGGCCGATTCCGCCTTCGCTTTTGCC
The DNA here is from genome assembly GCF_000069785.1 of Cupriavidus taiwanensis LMG 19424. Classification (NCBI taxonomy): domain Bacteria; kingdom Pseudomonadati; phylum Pseudomonadota; class Betaproteobacteria; order Burkholderiales; family Burkholderiaceae; genus Cupriavidus; species Cupriavidus taiwanensis. The sequence goes on from NC_010528.1 coordinate 2,931,679, forward strand.
TGCAACAGCCATAACATCAACACCGTGGCGGCCGGCTGCAGCATCGAGTTCCTGCGGCCCGTGCATGGCGAAGACGTGCTCACCGCCGAGGCCACCGAGCAGGTGCTGTCCGGCCGGCACGGCATCTACGATATCCGCGTGACCAACGCGGCGGGCCAGGCGGTGGCGATGTTCCGCGGCAAGTCCGCGCAGATCAAGGGACACGTGGTGCCGCCGCCCGACGCCACCGATGGCGCCTGAGCCAGGCCCGGCTAGACACTGACGACAAACGCCCCCCGTGCAGGAGACCTCATGAGCACGCGCCTGACCGATCTGCCCCTGGACCCGATCGAGACCGCCAGCCGCGCCGAGCTGCAGGCGTTGCAGCTGGAGCGCCTGAAATGGTCGCTTCACCACGCCTACGCCAATTCGCCGGTCTACCGGCGCAAGTTCGACGAGGCCGGCGTGCATCCGGACCAGCTGCAATCGCTGGCGGACCTGTCTCGCTTTCCGTTCACCAGCAAGCAGGATCTGCGCGACAACTACCCGTTCGGCATGTTCGCAGTGCCGCAGGAGCGGGTCGCGCGCATCCATGCCTCGTCCGGCACCACCGGCAAGCCCACCGTGGTGGGCTACACGCTGCAGGACATCGACAACTGGGCCACGGTGATGGCCCGCTCGATCCGCGCCTCGGGTGCGCGGCGCGGCGACAAGGTGCACATCAGCTATGGCTACGGGCTCTTCACCGGCGGACTGGGCGCGCACTACGGGGTCGAGAAGGCCGGCCTGACCGCGATCCCGTTCGGCGGCGGGCAGACCGAGCGGCAGGTGCAGCTGATCCAGGACTTCAAGCCGGAAGTGATCATGGTGACCCCCAGCTATATGCTGGCGATCGCCGATGAATTCGAGCGCCAGGGCATCGACCCGGCCAGCACCTCGCTGCGCGTCGGCATCTTCGGCGCGGAGCCGTGGACGCCGGAGATGCGGCTGGCGATCGAGAAGCGCATGGGCATTTCGGCGGTCGACATCTATGGCCTGTCGGAAGTGATGGGACCCGGCGTGGCCAACGAATGCGCCGAGACCAAGGACGGCCCGACCATCTGGGAAGACCACTTCTACCCGGAGATCATCGACCCGGACACCGGCGCGGTGCTGCCCGACGGCGAGTTCGGCGAACTGGTGTTCACCTCGCTGACCAAGCAAGCGATGCCGGTGGTGCGCTACCGTACGCGCGACCTGACCCGGCTGCTGCCGGGCACGGCTCGCGCGGCATTTCGCCGCATGGAGAAAGTCACCGGCCGGACCGACGACATGATGATCGTGCGCGGCGTCAACGTGTTCCCGTCGCAGATCGAGGAACTGATCCTCCGGCACGCCGAGCTGGCGCCGCATTACCAGTGCGTGCTGGCCAGGGAAGGCCACCTCGATACGCTGACGGTGCGGGTCGAATGCGCGCATGGCAGCGACACGGCGCTGGCACACCCCGCGCGCGAGCGGCTGGCGCACGAGATCAAGTCTTACATCGGCGTGACCGCCGGGATCGAGGTGCTGCCCGAGGGCGGAATCGAACGGTCGGTGGGGAAGGCGAAGCGGATCGTGGACCAGCGCAGGCGCTGAATCCGCCGGTTTGCTTCCCTCGCCCGATTGTGGAAGAGGGAAGCAAACCTTCGTAGGCTTGGTTCTGTCGCCGTCAACTGCGCGGCATCAGCACCCACATCCTGCCGCCCTGCTTCATCCGTCCGGCGGTCTCGCCGGCGGCATCGCCGGCCCCCCAGAAGAAGTCCGCGCGCACGCCGCCCTTGATCGCGCTGCCGGTATCCTGCGCGAACATCAGGCGCTGGATCGGCTCGGTCGACAGCGGACGCGTGGTCGACAGGAACACCGGCACGCCCAGCGGAATCGTCGCCGGATCGACCGCGATCGAGCGCTCCGCGGTCAGCGGCACGCCCAGCGCGCCCACCGGGCCGTCGTTGCTCGGCGGCAGTTCGCGGAAGAAGACAAAGCGCGGATTGACGTTGAGCATCTCCTCGACGCGGCCGGGATTGGCGCGCGCCCACGCCTTGATGCCCTGCATGGTGGCCTGCGCCGGGGTAATCTCGCCGCGGTCCAGCAGCCACTTGCCGAACGAGCGGAACGGCTGCTCGTTGGTACCGCCGAAGCCCACGCGCATCATGCTGCCGTCCGCCATGCGGATGCGGCCCGAGCCCTGGATCTGCAGGAACGCGGCCTCGACCGCGTCGTCGACCCAGACCAGCTCGTTGCCGCGCATGGCCGGGTTCTGCAGCAGCTCGGCGCGCGCCGGCAGCGCACGGTTGCCGAACTGCGCCGGCTTGCGGTACAGCGGCACCTGGAACCTGCCCTGGCGCGTGCGCGAGCCATGCAGGATGGGCTCGTAGTAGCCGGTGATCAGGCCGCTGTCGGTGCCGTCGCCGTTGACCACGCGGTACGGCTGGAAGTTGCTTTCGAAATACGCGCGCATGGCGTTGATGTCGCCGGCATTGACCATCATGCCCGCGGCGCAGGCGCGGCTCCATTCCGCCCGCTTCTTCAGCGCCTGGCAGCTTTGCTGCAGCGCCGGCCAGGCGGCGCGCACATCGTCCTGGGCCCAGCCGCCGAGCTCGGCCCAGCTGGCGGCCTGCAGCCGGCCCTTCTGCGGCGACGCCGTCGGCGGCGCGGTGCCTGACGGGGTGGTCTCGATGCGCGGCGGCGGGCCACTCATGCAGCCGGCCAGCAGCACCGCTGCGCCGGCCAGCGCAAGCCAGCCGCGCAGGCGGCGCTGCGGGTGGGAGGAAACCTGGGAAACCTGTGGAATCGGGAAAGCGTCCGCGTATGCCATCTTGCTATTGTTCAAAGTCCTGGAAGCCGCGGCCGGCGGGGCGCATTCCGGCGGAATGCCCCTACAATGCCAGCGTCATCCCCCAACCACCGCCTGCGCCCCCGCGGGCCGCGCTGCATCTGACATGAGCAAGTTCTTCGAAGCCCATCCCATGCTGCTGTTCGCCCTGGAAGCCGGCGTGGCGCTGTTCCTGCTGATCTTTATCGTGGTCTGGACCATGGGCACGGCGAAAAAGCACCCGCGTCCCACCCGCGCGCCGTCGGAGCACCCGTCGCGCCGGCCGGCGCAGGGCGACACGCAAGCGCCGCCGCAAGATCAGGACAGCGCACCGCGCCCGTAGGTTCCCCGCGCGTTCAGTGCAGCATGCGCGGCAGCACCAGCGCGAACTCGGGAATCGGCACCTCGAAGCGGTGGCCGTCCTCGGCCACGCAGAAGTACTCGCCCTTCATCGAGCCCACCGGGGTCGAGATCGTGGCCCAGCTGGTGTACTCGAAATGCTCGCCCGGCTTGAGCAGCGGCTGGTGGCCGACCACCCCAAGACCCGCGACTTCCTGCGTGCCGTTGTCGCTGTCCGTGATGATCCAGTGCCGCGAGATCAGCTGTGCGGCGACCTCGCCGGTATTGTGGATGGTGATGGTGTAGGCGAAGGCATGGCGCCCGCGCTCGGGGTCGGACTGGTCCGGCAGGTACTGGGTGCGTACCGACACGGAGAAGGCGTACTCGCTCATTTGGGCAGGGCCGGCGGCGGGAGCGGCCGGCAGGGAAAGGGGTAGCCGCATTGTGCGGGATGGGCGCGACACGGGCAAGAGCGCGGCCGGCCGCGATCGCCCCGGGCGGGCGTAGAATATCGGTCTTTCAACGCCGTGCCGCCTGCCGTGGCCCCGGCCGCCCTTGCCTCCCGGTTGGTCCTGGCGGCCTGGCGGCGTCGCCCGCGGCCCGCCGCCAGCGGCGATAACAGCATTCCCTGCATTCACCGCCCGCCACCATGACCCAGCCCACCTTCCGCATCGCCCCCTCCATCCTGTCCGCCGACTTTGCCCGCCTGGGCGAGGAAGTCCGCCGCGTGACCGAGGCCGGCGCCGACTGGATCCACTTCGACGTGATGGACAACCATTACGTGCCGAACCTGACCGTGGGCCCGCTGGTGTGCGAGGCGATCCGCCCCCACGTAAGCGCGCCCATCGACGTGCACCTGATGGTGCGCCCGGTGGACCGGATCATCCCGGACTTTGCCAAGGCCGGCGCCAACATCATCACCTTCCACCCGGAAGCCAGCGAACACGTCGACCGCTCGCTCGCGCTGATCCGGGATCACGGCTGCCAGGCCGGCCTGGTGTTCAACCCCGCCACGCCGCTGCACCACCTGGACCACGTGATGGACCGGCTGGACGTGATCCTGCTGATGTCGGTCAACCCGGGCTTCGGCGGCCAGTCGTTCATCCCCGAGACGCTGAACAAGCTGCGCGCCGTGCGCCAGCGCATCGACGCGTACACCGCCCGCACCGGCCGCACCATCCTGCTGGAAGTGGACGGCGGCGTGAAGGTCGACAACATCGCCGAGATCGCCAGGGCCGGCGCCGACACCTTCGTGGCCGGCTCGGCCGTGTTCGGCAAGCCCGACGCCGACGGGGGCTACCGCGGCATCATCTCGGCGCTGCGCGGCGAACTGGCCAAGGCCGGCCAATGACGGCGGGCATGGCGCTGCGCCGCACCGACTGGAGCGGCATCGAAGGCGTGATCGTCGACCTGGACGGCACCATGGTCGATACGGCAGGCGACTTCCACGCCTCGATCAACGCCATGCTGCTGGCGCTGGGCCGCCAGCACCCGAACCTGGGACCGGTGGCGCCGATGTCCGGGCAGGAGATCGTCAGCTACGTCGGCAAGGGCTCGGAGAACCTGATCCGGCGCGTGCTCGACGCGCGCTTCTCGCCGCTGCATGCCAACAGCCTCTTTGCCGATGCCTACGCGCTCTACGACCGCGAGTACATCCGCATCAACGGGCAGTTCTCGCAGGTCTACCCGGGCGTGCGCGAAGGCCTGGCGGCAATGAAGGCGGCCGGGCTGCGGCTGGCGTGCGTGACCAACAAGCCCTACAGCTTTACCGAGCCGCTGCTGGCCAAGACCGGGCTGGCGGCGTATTTCGAGCTGGTCTACGGCGGCGACGCGTTCCAGCTGCGCAAGCCCGACCCGTTCCCGCTGCTCAAGGTGGCGGAAGCGTTCCGGCTCGATCCGTCGGCGATGGCCGCCCTCGGCGACTCGGAAAACGACGCCCAGGCGGCGCGCGCGGCGGGCATGGGCGTGCTGCTGGTGCCCTATGGCTACAACCATGGCAATCCTGTACAAGCCGTCGAGGCCGATGGTATAGTCGACACCATTGCCCACGCCGCAGCGCTGTTTGCGGCACACCGGGCAGGTCATCGCTGAGGCCGGTTCCGAGACCGGCCGCGACTGAAATCCCTGAACATTCAATGTTTCTCAACCGCAAACGCATCTCTTCTGGCAGTGATCGGCAGGCCTGGCCCTGGCGTCGCTGGCGCGCCTCCCAACAGGCGTAAAGTGCGTTCGCGAGTCTGCTGACACGCCTTCGATCCGAAGGCGTCGCCACATCCGGCCCAGGCGACCAGCCATGCCGGGCATCACCACCCAAACCCGCCGAGCCGGCGTAGCCTTGTTTCTCTGCTACGTTTAGCTCAAGAATGCGCCGCGCGCCCTCTTTCCGGCCGTGTGCAGCCTTGTCCGCAAGCTTGCTGCACCACGGTCCGCAACCGGGGCGGGATTCCCATACGCTCCAGCCAACTCTGCCGACATCCGGCACCGCGCCTGACCATCGCTCGCGGCGCGGGCCGAACAAGAGGACCGACATGACCGAACTGGAATTCAAATCGCTGGCCGACCAGGGCTACAACCGCATCCCGCTGATCGCCGAGGCCTTTGCCGACCTGGAAACGCCGCTGTCGCTGTACCTGAAGCTGGCCCAGTCGCAGACGCGCGGGGTCAACACTTTCCTGCTGGAATCGGTGGTCGGCGGCGAGCGCTTCGGCCGCTATTCCTTCATCGGCCTGCATGCGCGCACGCTGCTGCGCGCCTACGGCAACCGCACCGAAGTGGTGACCGACGGCAAGGTGGCGGAAACCCACGAAGGCAATCCCCTCGATTTCATCGCCGAGTTCGAGAGCCGCTTCAAGGTGGCGCTGCGCCCCGGCCTGCCGCGCTTCTGCGGCGGCCTGGCCGGCTACTTCGGCTACGACGCGGTGCGCTATATCGAGAAGAAGCTCGCCAATACGCAGAAGCCCGACGACCTGAACCTGCCCGACATCCAGCTGCTGCTGTGCGAAGAGCTGGCGGTGATCGACAACCTGTCGGGCAAGCTCTACCTGATCGTCTACGCCGACCCGACCACGCCGGAAGCCTATTCCCGCGCGCGCCAGCGCCTGCGCGAGCTGCGCATGAAGCTGCGCCAGCCGGTCGACGTGCCGGTGACCAGCCCGTCGGTGCAGACCGAGGTCTACCGCGAATTCGCCAAGGCCGACTACCTGGCCGCCGTGCACAAGGCCAAGGAGTACATCATGGCCGGCGACATGATGCAGGTGCAGATCGGCCAGCGCCTGGTCAAGCCGTACCGCGACGCGCCGCTGTCGCTGTACCGCGCGCTGCGCTCGCTGAATCCGTCGCCGTACATGTACTTCTACAACTTCGGCGATTTCCAGGTGGTGGGCGCGTCGCCGGAAATCCTGGTGCGCCAGGAGGAGCGCAAGGTCGGCACCAATGGTGACACCCGCAGCGAACACATCGTCACCATCCGCCCGCTGGCCGGCACCCGCCCACGCGGCAATACACCGGAAAAAGACGCCCAGCTTGCCACTGAGCTGCTCAACGATCCCAAGGAGATCGCCGAGCATGTGATGCTGATCGACCTGGCGCGCAACGATATCGGCCGCATCGCCGAGACCGGCTCGGTCAAGGTCACCGACAAGATGGTGATCGAGAAATACTCGCATGTGCAGCATATCGTCAGCTCGGTCGAAGGCACGCTGCGCGAGGGCATGAGCAACCTCGACGTGCTGCGCGCGACCTTCCCGGCCGGCACGCTGTCGGGCGCGCCCAAGGTCCACGCGATGGAAATCATCGACGAACTCGAGCCGCGCAAGCGCGGCATCTATGGCGGCGCGGTGGGCTACCTGTCGTTCGGCGGCGAGATGGACCTGGCCATCGCCATCCGCACCGGCATCGTCAAGGACGGCAATCTCTACGTGCAGGCAGCCGCCGGCATCGTTGCCGATTCGGATCCCGAAGCCGAATGGAGGGAAACCGAGGCCAAGGCGCGCGCCGTGATTCGCGCCGCCGAGCAGGTCCAGGATGGCCTGGACTCCGACATCTGAGAGAACAGGAGACAGACGCCATGCTGCTGATGATCGACAACTACGATTCGTTCACCTACAACCTGGTCCAGTACTTCGGCGAACTGGGCGTGGACGTGCGCACCTATCGCAACGACGAGATCACCATCGAGGAAATCGAGGCGCTGAAGCCCGACCACATCTGCGTGTCGCCCGGCCCGTGCAGCCCGAAAGAGGCCGGCATCTCGGTCGCGGCGCTGCAGCACTTCGCCGGCAAGATCCCGATGCTGGGCGTATGCCTGGGCCACCAGGCCATCGGCGAAGCCTTCGGCGGCAAGGTGATCCGGGCCAAGCAGGTGATGCACGGCAAGGTCAGCACTATCGAGACCACGCAGCAAGGCGTCTTCGCCGGGCTGCCCAAGCACTTCGACGTGACGCGCTATCATTCGCTGGCGATCGAGCGCGAGACCCTGCCCGATTGCCTGGAGATCACCGCCTGGACCCCGGACGGCGAGATCATGGGCGTGCGCCACAAAACGCTCGCCGTCGAAGGCGTACAGTTCCATCCCGAGTCGATCCTGTCCGAGCATGGCCATGCGATGCTGGCCAACTTCGTCAAGGCGCCGCGATGAGACTGCTCGATTCCGCACCTTCCAGCCCGCACCACGCCATCCAGACTGTCAACGAGAACGCCATGATCACGCCGCAAGAAGCCCTGACGCGCTGCATCGAGCACCGCGAAATCTTCCATGACGAGATGCTGCACCTGATGCGGCAGATCATGCAGGCGCAGATCTCGCCGGTGATGGCCGCCGCGATCCTGACCGGTCTGCGCGTCAAGAAGGAAACCATCGGCGAGATCTCCGCCGCCGCGCAGGTGATGCGCGAGTTCGCCAACAAGGTGGCGGTGAAGGACCGCGAGAACTTCGTCGATATCGTCGGCACCGGCGGCGATGGCTCGCACACGTTCAATATCTCGACCGCGTCGATGTTCGTCGCCGCCGCCGCGGGCGCGAAGATCGCCAAGCACGGCAACCGCGGCGTCAGCTCCAAGTCCGGCAGCGCCGACGTGCTGGAGGCGCTGGGCGTGAACATCATGCTGACCCCCGAGCAGGTCGGCCAGTGCATCGAAGAAACCGGCATCGGCTTCATGTTTGCGCCCACGCACCACCCGGCGATGAAGAACGTCGCGCCGATCCGCAAGGAAATGGGTGTGCGGACCATCTTCAATATCCTGGGGCCGCTGACCAACCCGGCCGATGCGCCCAACATCCTGATGGGCGTGTTCCACCCCGACCTGGTCGGCATCCAGGTGCGGGTGATGCAGCGCCTGGGCGCGCAGCACGCCATCGTGGTGTACGGCAAGGACGGCATGGACGAGGTCTCGCTCGGCGCCGCCACGCTGGTGGGCGAACTGAAGGACGGCGAAGTGCGCGAGTACGAGATCCATCCCGAGGACTTCGGCCTGTCGATGATTTCCAACCGCGGCCTCAAGGTTGCCGACGCTGCCGAATCGAAGGAAATGCTGCTCGAGGCGCTATCGAACGCGCCGGGCACGCCGCGCGAGATCGTGTCGCTGAACGCCGGCACCGCGCTGTACGCCGCCAACGTGGCGGACTCGGTCGAAGACGGCATCCGCCGCGCGCGCGAGGCCATCGCCAGCGGCGCGGCACGGCAGAAGCTCGACGCCTTCGTGCGGGCCACGCAGCAGTTCAAGGCCTGATCCCTTTATTTCCGCCAGATAGCCGCATGTCCGACATCCTGCAAAAGATCCTGGCCGTCAAGGCCGACGAAGTCGCCGCCGCGCGCAAGCGGCGCGACCTGCCCAGCCTGCGCGCCGAGGCCGAAAGCCTGCGCAGCGAGGCCGGCCTCGCGCCGCGCGGCTTCGAGCGCGCGCTGCGCGACAAGATCGCGGCCGGCCACGCCGCGGTGATCGCCGAGATCAAGAAGGCCTCGCCGTCCAAGGGCGTGCTGCGCGAGCAGTTCCTGCCCGAGGCCATCGCCGAGAGCTATGCCACGCATGGCGCGGCCTGCCTGTCGGTACTGACCGACGAGCACTTCTTCCAGGGCCACGCCGACTACCTGAAGCGCGCCCGCGGCGCCTGCCCGCTGCCGGCGCTGCGCAAGGACTTCATGGTCGACCTGTACCAGGTCTATGAAGCGCGCACCTGGGGAGCCGACTGCATCCTGCTGATCGTCGCCGCGCTGGACCATGGCCTGATGGCGGAGCTGGAAGCGTGCGCGCTGGAACTCGGCATGGACGTGCTGGTGGAAGTGCACGGCGACGATGAGCTGGAAGCCGCGCTGCGGCTGAAGACGCCGCTGCTGGGCGTAAACAACCGCAACCTGCGCACCTTCGAGGTGTCGCTGGACAACACGCTGGACCTGCTGCCGCATATTCCGGCCGACAAGCTGGTGGTGACCGAATCGGGCATCCTCGCGCCGGCGGACGTGAAGCGCATGCGCGATGCCAATGTGCACGCGTTCCTGGTGGGCGAGGCCTTCATGCGGGCGAAGGAACCCGGGGTGGAGCTGGCGCGGTTGTTTGGTTGATTTCCTCCCCCATGCCCCAGGAAATCGAACTCAAACTCGCCGTCCCCGACGCCGCGCTGGCCCCGCTGGCCGCGTGGCTCGACGCCAACGGCCAGCCGCAAGGCAAAGGCACGCTGCTCAACGTCTACCTCGACACACCCGAGCGTCACCTGGCCCGGGCGCGCGCCGCGCTGCGCCTGCGCCGCAAGGGCGAGCAGTGGCTGCAGACGCTGAAGACCGCCGGCAGCAGCCAGGGCGGCCTGGCCACGCGGCATGAGTGGGAGACCGCCATCGCCGGCGAGGCCATCGAGCTGCACAGCTTTCCCGCAGAGGCGCAAGCCGTTCTGGCGCCGCTGATCGGCAGCCTGGCGCCGGTATTCCGCACCGACTTCATCCGCCGCACCTGGATCGTCACGCAGGACGGCGCGCGCATCGAAGCCGCGCTCGACACCGGCACCATCAGCGCGCCAAGTAGTGCCGCGCAGGAGCGCATCCAGGAACTCGAGCTGGAATGGCTCGATGGCGACGCCGCGCACGCCGCGGATGCGCTGCGTGCCTTCGCCGCACGGCTTGCCGCCGTGGCTGCGCTGGCGCCGTCGGACCTGAGCAAGGCCGCGCGCGGCTACCGCCTGGCGGGAATCGCCGAGGGCAAGGCGTCATAATCGCGGTTTTCCCGCCGCGCATTTACCGCATGCAAGCCGATCTATTTGCCGAGGCGCCACGCGCCCCCGGCGAACCCTCCCCCGCCGCCAGCCTGCAAGCCCAGGCCGACGCCCTGCCCGCCGCCTGGCGCGCCTTGCTCGAGCCCTGCATCGCCGTTCCGGCGTGGCGCGAGTTGGCCGCCTTTGTCGACGGCGAGCGCGCCGCCGGCAAGCCCGTGTTCCCGCACCATGTCTTCCACGCGCTGCACCTGACGCCGCCCGACGCGGTCAAGGTGGTGATCCTGGGCCAGGACCCCTACCACGGCACCGGCACGGTCGGCGGGGTGGAGCTGCCGCAGGCGCACGGGCTCGCCTTCTCGGTGCCCGAAGGCATCAAGGTGCCGCCCAGCCTGCGCAACATCTTCAAGGAAATCGCCGCGGAATTCGGCGCCGACGGCAACTGCCCGCCGCGCACTTCCGGCAACCTGGAAGGTTGGGCGCGCCAGGGCGTGCTGCTGCTCAACACCGTGCTGACCGTCGAGCAGGGCCAGGCCGCCAGCCATGCGCGGCGCGGCTGGGAAGCGGTCACCGATTGCCTGATCCAGCACCTCGCCGCAAGCCGGCCGAACCTGGTGTTCATGCTGTGGGGCAGCCATGCCCAGGCCAAGAAGCCGCTGCTGGGCGCGGGCCACTGCGTGCTGAAAGCGCCGCACCCGTCGCCGTTGTCGGCGCACCGGGGCTTCCTCGGCTGCGGCCACTTCCGCGAGGCCAACCGCTGGCTGCAGGCCCACGGCCGCACGCCGGTCGACTGGACCGCCGCCTAGCAGGCCGCGCCGCTAGACCGTCGGCCGGAGTTCGAAGCCGGCGAACTCACCGTCTCCGCGCCCGACCTCGACAAACGTCACCTGCGCCGCCGGCGGGCCGGTCTCCATCCACGCCTGCAGCGCTTCCAGCTGCCTGACCGTGCCATGCGCCATCACCTCGACCGTGCCGTCGGCCCGGTTGCGCACCCAGCCGCCCAGGCCGAGATCATCCGCCGCGTCGGCGCAGGCGGCGCGATAGCCCACGCCCTGCACGCGCCCATGCGCGACCAGGCGCCAGGTTGCCTTGTTCATGGCCGTTTTCCCGTGAGCGCACGCGACGCGTGCGCGTTCTGTCATCGACACCAAGTAAACTAGACCGCCATGCCGGGCGTTACAAAGGGTGCGCGCTGCACGGGGTGAAGCCGGCGGCATACGCCAATAAGCTCAGCTCACCACGGTCGTTCCCGCGCAGGCGGGAACCCAGTGACTTTGTCCCCGGGGCATGAAAGACGCTGGATTCCCGCCTACGCGGGAATGACAGTAGCCATGGATTGGCGAACTGAACCCGGGCAGGCCACAAGCACGCCCTTTCGCTCGAATCCACCCGAGAAGCGTCCATGATGCCACCCGCCGACCGCAACGCGGCCCAGCCCGCTCCGGGCTTTGACAGCCAGCTGCTGCGCGCCCCGCCCAACCGCTTCGACCTGGCGCTGCTGCCGATCATCCTTGCGGTGATCGTGATGATCGCGTTCGCCGCGCAGCAGATGAATGTCCCGTTCCGCCCCGACCAGCCGCTGGCGGTGCATCTGGACGTGGCCTACCTGCCCTACTACCTGATGCGCACCAGCGTGCGCATGCTGGCCGCGCTGGCGGCGTCGCTGCTGTTCTCGCTGGCCTTCGCCGCGCTGGCGTCCAAGAGCCGCAGCGCGGAAAAGGTGCTCGTGCCCGCGCTCGACATCCTGCAGTCGATCCCGGTGCTGGGCTTCCTGTCGATCACCGTGACCGGGTTCATCGCCCTGTTTCCGGGCAACCTGGCGGGCGTGGAGTGCGCGGCGATCTTTGCCATCTTCACCTCGCAAGCCTGGAACATGGCGTTCAGCCTGTACCAGTCGTTCCGCACCATCCCGGGCGACTTGCTGGAGGCCGCGGCGATGTTCCGGCTGTCGCCGTGGCAGCGCTTCTGGCGGCTGGAAGTGCCGTACGCCATGCCGGGGCTGCTGTGGAACATGATGATGTCGATGTCCGGCGGCTGGTTCTTCGTGGTCGCGTCCGAGGCGATCTCGGTATCGGGCCACGATATCCGGCTGCCCGGCATCGGCTCCTATATCGCGCTGGCGATCCAGCAACAGGACCTGGCCGCGATCGGCTGGGCCATCGTGGCAATGCTGGCGGGCATCCTGCTGTACGACCAGTTGCTGTTCCGCCCGCTGGTGGCCTGGGCCGACCGCTTCCGCTTCGAGACCCTGGCGCAGGACAAGCTGCCGCAGTCGTGGCTGCTGGACCTGCTGCGGCGCTCGGCGTGGGCAGGGGCTTTGCTGGCGCAGGCCGCGGCGCTGGGCTCGCGCACGCTGGCGTGGGGCGCGCGCGGGCGTGCGCCGGCGCCGGCCAGGCCGATCGATCCGCGCCGCGCGCGATGGCTGGGCCGTGCGCGCGATACGGCGATCGTGCTGGTCGCGCTGGCCGCGCTGCTGCGCGTGGGCTATTTCGTCCACAGCGAGGTGGGCTGGTCCGAAGTGGTCCATGTGCTGTGGCTGGGCACGCTGACCATGGTGCGGGTGATCGTGCTGATCGCGCTTGCGGCGCTGGTGTGGGTGCCGATCGGCATCCGCATCGGCCTGAACCCGGACCTGGCGCGCATCGCGCAACCCGTCGCCCAGTTCCTGGCCGCGTTCCCGGCCAACCTGATGTTCCCGCTGGCGGTAATGCTGATCGCGCGCTTCGGGCTGAATCCCGAGATCTGGCTAAGCCCGCTGCTGATCTTCGGCACCCAGTGGTACATCCTGTTCAACGTGATCGCGGGGGCGTCGGGCATCCCCACGGAACTGAGGCTTGCCGCGCGCAACTTCGGCCTGCGCGGGTGGCTGTTGTGGAAGCGCTTCCTGATTCCGGCGGTGTTCCCCAGCCTGCTGACCGGCCTGGTGACTGCAGCGGGCGGCTCGTGGAACGCCAGCATCGTGTCTGAATACGTGACCTGGGGCGACCGCACCATCGTCGCCACCGGCCTCGGCAGCTATATCGCCGAGACCACCGCGCGCGGCGACTTCCCCCGCATTGCGCTGGGCATCGTCGTGATGGCGCTGTTCGTGGTCGGCTTCAACCGGCTGCTGTGGAACCGCCTGTACCAACTCGCGCAGGAGCGCACACGCTTGTAAGGCACCAAGGCAACGATGGCAGAGAACATTGCAACCCCCACCGCCGCGGCGGTGATTGAACTGCGCGGCGTCGGCAAGGTCTTCCGCACCGCCAGCCAGAGCGACCGCGCCGTGCTCGAGGGCGTCGACCTGACCCTGCGCGAGGGCGAGATCGTCGCCATGCTGGGCAAGTCCGGCTCGGGCAAGTCCACGCTGCTGCGCATCATGGCTGGGCTGGTCGGTGCCGACCGCGGCGAGGTGCGTTTCCGCGGCCAGCGCCTGGCCGGCACCGCCGAGGGCATCGCCATGGTGTTCCAGTCTTTCGCGCTGTTTCCGTGGCTGACGGTGCAGCAGAACGTGGAACTGGGACTCGAGGCGCAGGGCGTGCCCCGGGCCGAGCGCGAGCGCCGCGCCGAGGCCGCGATCGACATGATCGGCCTGGCGGGCTTCAACAGCGCGCTGCCGCGCGAGCTGTCAGGCGGCATGCGGCAGCGCGTTGGCATCGCGCGCGCGCTGGTGACCGAGCCCGACCTGCTGCTGATGGATGAAGCGTTCTCGGCGCTGGACGTCCTGACCGGCGAGACCTTGCGCGACGAGATGCTGGCGCTGTGGGAAAGCGGGCGCGCCAATATCAAGGGAATCCTGATCGTTTCGCACAATATCGAAGAAGCGGTGATGATGGCCGACCGAATCGTGATCCTGTCGAGCGACCCGGGCCGCATCCGCGCCGAAGTGCCGGTGGCGCTGCCGCGCCCGCGCAACCGCGACAGCGCGCAGGTGCGCGCGCTGGTCGACCAGATCTACGCGCTGATGACGGCCCCGGCGGCCGAGGCGCGCGTGCCGGCGCACGCGCGCGAGATCGGCTACCGGCTGCCGGACGCCGACATCAGCCAGATGGAAGCCATCCTCGACCTGCTGTGCGAGGCGCCCTTCCACTGCCGCGCCGACCTGCCCCACCTGGCCGACGAAGCCGGCCTGACCGACGACGAGCTGCTGCCGGCCTGCGAAGCGCTGCAACTGGTGCAGCTGGTGTCGATCGAGGCCGGCGACATCGCCGCCACCGACGCGGGTCGCGCCTACTACGCCGCCGGGCCACAGCAGCGCAAGGCGATCTTCGGCCGGCAACTGCTCGCCAACGTCGCGCTGGCCGCGCATGTGCGCCGCGAGCTGGTGGCGAGCGAAGCGGGAGAGATCCGCGAGGAACAAGTGCTCGAAGAGCTGGAGCAGTTCCTCAAGCCGGCCGAGGCCGAACGCGTGCTGAGCGTGGCGATCGGATGGGGGCGGTATGGGGAGATCTTCGAGTACAGCTATCACAGCGGGATGCTGACGTTGCCGGAGGACGAGGGGGCTGCCGGGCACGGCATTTAACTTCGCGCTGGGCTGCTTCCCTCTCCCGCGCGCGCGGGAGAGGGGAGAAAAAAATCGGTTTCGGATCCTACGACCGCGCCCGCATCGCCCGCCCGATCGCGCCCGTGCGCAGCGCAATCTTGGCCGCGTCCTCGCGCAACGCGCGCAGCCGGCGCTCCAGCACCGCGTTGGCGGGGCGGCCGGTGGAGCTCGATGTCGCCCCGGCCTGTTCGCTCGACTCGCCCGCCGCGGCGGCCTGCACCAGGGTGTCGGTGCGGCGCTTGTCGGCGGAATCCGCCAGGCGGGCGCGGCGTTCCGCGGCGGCGTCTTCCGCGGCTTCGGCCACTTCGGCCGCTTCGGGCGTGACGGTTTCGACGACTTGTTCAGGAGCCGCCTGAACCGCCGCCTGGGCCGCCGCTTCGGCACCAGCCGCAACCGGCTTGCCGGCATCCGCCGCCACGGTTTCCCGTCGTATGAAGCCGGCACCGCGGCCGCCGCCGCGCTCGTCGGCGTGCAGCCGCTCGCTGGCCACCTGCAGGCTGTGGCTGGCGGCCTCGGTGGCCTGTTCGATCGCGGCCTCGGCGGCCGGGATATCGAGCTCATCGTAGTGCTGGCGCACCTGGATGCGCGCCGCGGCTACGTGCGCGGCGACCAGGTAGTTCTGCACGATGAAGCGGTTCAGGTTGTCCACCGCGCGGTGCCGGCTCTTGGGCTCGTCCAGCATGCGCTGGAACGACGAGATCAGCGCCGACAGGTTGTCCATGAACTGCTTGCGCTGCACGCGGTAGGCAAAGTCATCCTTGGCCCGGCGCAGCAGCAGGTCGCGCGTCGCGGCGATATAGCGGCGGTTGGCCTGCAGCACGGCCTCCACCAGCTTGGGGATGGCGCGGTACTCCCAGCTCGGCAGCACAAAGCTGAACAGCGACGCGATGATGCCGCCGATCACCGTATCCACCAGCCGCTCGCCCGCCACGGTGGGGCTCCCCGGCATCAGCAGGTGGATCTGGATCAGCACCTGGATGCAGGCGGCGATGGCGGTGTAGCGGTACTTGATGGTGACGAAGGCGGCGCTGGCCACCAGCGACAGGAACAGCACGCCCAACAGGATCAGCGGCTGGTGCACCACCTTCAGGATCGCGACGGACACCACGCAGCCGATCAGCGTGCCGATCACGCGGTCGTTGTAGCGCTGCTTGGTCATGCTGAAGTTGGGCTTCAGGATGACGATGATGGTCAGCAGGATCCAGTAGCTGTGCGACACGTAAGGCAGGCGTTCGGCGATCCACAGTCCCAGCGCCACCGCCATCGACACCCGCAGCGCAAAGCGGAATGCCGGCGAGCTCCACTTCAGGTTGTCGCGCAGCACGCTCAGCTCGTACTTCTGGCGCGTCAGGAACGGTGTCATGTCCGAGCCGGGCAGCACCTTGGCCGGTTCCACCGGGGTGCGCGAGGCCTCGTGCAGCTGGCCGATCAGCGTGATCGCGCCGCGCATCATGTCGAGCGTCTCGACCAGCGCCGTCATCGCCGCCGGGTTGATATGGTGGTGGCGCAACTGCGCGATCTCGGCCTCGACCGCGCGCAGTCCCGGGCGGTATTCCACCGTGGCGTACGAGCCACGCCCGCGCGTGACTTCGTAGGCGATCTCTTCCACGTCCTTGCACATCTGCATCACCAGCCCGCGCAGGTGGTCCAGCACCGGCGTGCCGGCGAAGGTCTGGCGCAGCATCGGATAGTCGGTGTTGGTCGACAGGATGTACTCGTACAGGTCGAGCATGCGCAGGTGCACCTGCACCAGCAGCCCATCGTGCGGGGTGCGGTTGCCGCGCAGCACCAGGTCGCGCGCGGCCTGCTGGCGCTCGGCCACCACGATCTGCTGGCGCACCAGCTGGTTGAACTGCGCCTCGAAGTCATTGCCGGCGTCGTAGAAGCCGGCCTTGATTTCGAGGTAGCCCGCCAGCTCGTACAGCGATTCGGCCAGCACCTGCTGCCGGGTGCGGCGCTCGGTGACCCAGCTCACCAGCATCGCGTAACCGAGATAGGCGACCGCGCCGATGCTGAACAGTGCCGCATGTTCCAGCGCACGCCGCACGAGGAAGTCTTCATTGATCGTGAGCGTCATCACGAACAGCGCGGCGAACTGCAGCGGCAGCGTCTTGTTGCCGTACACCGTCATCATGCCGGCCATGAACGTCACCAGCACCAGCAGGAACGGCATCACGCGCGGAAACGGCGTGGCCAGCGCCACCACCAGCGTGACCACGCTGCACAGCAGCACGCTGGCCAGCATCTCGTTGAACTTGTGGTTCAGCGGGCTGGGCAGGTCCATCAGGCTGGTGCACAGCGCGCCCATCGACACCACCATCGCGGTGGGCAGGTCGCTGAAATGCAGCGCGATCAGCGTCGCGCCGATCACGCCCGTGGCCGAGCGCAGCCCCCGGTACACATAGTGCGAATACAGGAAGGTGCGGGGGTCGTGCGCGTATTGCATGCAGCGGGGGCGTTGGACTGCGGTGGCGGTGTCGGGTGTCGCGGCGAAAGAAGACCAGGCTAGCTCACTGGCCCAGCCAGCGCGAGCGCGCCGCATGCCGCCCGCCCTCCGCCTTGAGCTTGAACTGCGCCGCCGGCTCGCGCGCCAGCGTCACCGGCAGCGCCTGCAGCTCGTCGCGGCGGAACGCGTGCAGCTCGACGCGGTCGCCGGGGCGGTAGCGTGCCAGCAGCTTGTCGAGCTGGCCCGGCGCCATGCGCACGCCGTCGACGGCCACCAGCAGGTCGCCGGCGGACAGGCCCGCGGCCTGCGCGGCGCCGCCGTCGAGCACCTGGGTCACGCGCACCCAGCCGTCCTCGGTCTTGACCTTGATTCCCAGCGCGGCGGTGCGCGCCGGCTTCTGCGCCTCGGCCTTGATGCCGAACCGCTTGAACAGCGCCGGCAGCGGCAGCTCGCCGGTACCTTCGGTCAGCGCGCGCAGCAGTGGCCCCAGGCGCAGGCCCGTGACTTCATCGAACAGCGCATAGACCTCGGCCTCGGTCACGCCGCGCTGCACCGCGTCCGGCGCATAGAAGCCGCGGCCGTAGCCGCGCCACAGCGCGCGCATGACATCGTCGAGCGAGCGCCGCCCGCGGGTCTTGTCGCGGATGGTCAGGTCCAGCACCAGCGCCACCAGCGCGCCCTTGGTGTAATAGCTGACGATGGCGTTGGGCGCGTTCTCGTCCTGGCGGTAGTACTTGGTCCAGGCGTCGAAAGAGCTTTCGGACACGCTCTGCTTGGTGCGGCCGTTGCCGCGCAGCACGCCGTTCCAGGTCTTGGCCAGCATCTCGACATACTGCGCCTCGGTGACGCAGCCCGAGCGCACCAGCACCAGGTCGTCGTAGTAGCTGGTGAAGCCCTCGAACAGCCACAGCAGCGGCGTGTAGGTTTCCTGCGCCAGCCGGTACGGCACGAATGCGGCCGGCTTGATGCGCTTGACGTTCCAGGTGTGGAAATACTCGTGGCTGCACAGCCCGAGGAAGGTGCGGTAGCCCTCGCTGGTTTCGCTGTCGCCGCGCACCGGCAGGTCATTGCGCGAGCAGATCAGCGCGGTGCTGGCGCGATGCTCCAGGCCGCCGTAGCCGTCGCTGGTGACCATGGTCATGAACACGTAGCGCCGGTTGCTGTCGAGGAACGGCGCCTGCGCGGTGCGGGGCTCGAACAGCCGGATCTGGGTCTCGCAGATGCGCTTCAGGTCGCGGCACACGCGTTCCAGGTCCAGCTGCGGCACGCGGCCGGTGAAGACCACGTCGTGCTGCGCGCCGCAGGCGCGGAAGCTGGCCAGCTGGAAGGTGCCCATCTCGACCGGGTGGTCGACCAGTTCGTCGTAGTCGGCCACCTGGTAGCGGCCGAAGCCGTAGCGCTTCGCCCCGTCGCGGCCCGGCGCCTCGCGCATGGCGGTGGCCACGCGCCAGTCGCGGTAGGCCTCGCCCGCGGGCGCATGGATGTCGACGGTGCAGGGCCGCTCGGCCTGCCCCTCGACGCACAGGAACACCGAGCTGCCGTTGAAGAAGCCGTGCGTGGTGTCCAGGTGCGCGGCGCGCACCGACAGGTCCCAGGCGTAGACCTCGTAGCTGAGCGTCAGCGGGCCGTCGGCCAGGGTGACCGGCGCGGCCTGCCAGCGCTGCTTGTCGAGCTTGGCCAGCGCGATCTCGCGCCCGCCCGCATCGGCGCGGATGCGCACGATATTGCGCGCGAAGTCCCGGATCATGTAGCTGCCGGGAATCCACGCCGGCAGCGAGAAACACTGCCCGGCCGGATCGGGCTCGCTTACGGTGACGGTAACGGCAAACAGGTGCGCTTCAGGCTGAAGCGGGGCGATGGCGTAGCGGATCGGCGTCATGGGCAGGATTGTAACGTCGGCGCTGCATGCAGCGCCGACGCGGGGAACGCGCGAGGAAGGCGCGGCGAGACGGCCCGGTGCTGCTCAGCCGCGATTCACATCCACCACCACGCGCCCGCGCATGGCGCCTTCCATGATCTTGCGGCCGGCGTCGATGGCTTCGCCGAGGCCGATCTCGCGCGTCAGCGCGTTGAGCCGGTCCAGCTCAAGGTCGCTGGCCAGGCGCTGCCAGGCCTGTTCGCGCAGCGGCATTGCCGCCATCACGCTGTCGATGCCGTGCAGCGTGATGCCGCGCAGGATGAAGGGCGCGACCGAGCCGGGGAAATCCAGCCCCTGCGCCAGCCCGCACGCCGTCACCACGCCGCCATAGCGCAGCTGCGCGCAAGCGTTGACCAGCGTGTGCGAGCCGACCGAATCGATGACCGCGGCCCAGCGTTCTTTTTGCAGCGGCTTGCCGGGCACGCCCAGCTCGGCGCGGTCGATCACGTCGTCGGCGCCGAGCGCCTTCAGGAAATCCGCCTCGCGCGTCTTGCCGGTCGAAGCCACCACCTTGTAGCCCAGCTTGCTCAGCAGCGCGATCGCCACCGAACCCACGCCGCCCGAGGCCCCGGTTACCAGCACCTCGCCGTCGCCGGGGCGCACCGGACCGTTGACGCCGCCGCGCTCCAGCGCCAGCACCGACAGCATCGCGGTATAACCCGCGGTGCCGATCGCCATGGCCTGGCGCGTGGTGAAGGCGGCTGGCAGCGGCACCAGCCAGTCGCCCTTCAGGCGCGCGCGCTGCGCCAGGCAGCCCCAGTGGGTCTCGCCCACGCCGTAGCCGTTCAGCACCACCTTGTCGCCGGCCTTCCAGCGCGGATGCGCGGACTCCAGCACCGTGCCGGCACCGTCGATGCCCGCCACCATCGGCCACTTGCGCACCACCGGCGAGCGCCCCGTGATGGCGAGGCCATCCTTGAAGTTGATGGTGGAGTAATCGACGGCAACCAGCACGTCGCCATCGGCGGGCAACTGCGCATCGTCGAGCGTGGCGAGATTGGCCTGGGTAGCCCCGTCGGGGGCCTGGGTCAACAGCACTGCCTGGAAAGTCATGGTGTCTCCTTGGTCGCCTGGCGGCGATCGCATGCGATGATGGGAAAGCCAGAAAGCACAACGGCCGGACAGGTCCGGCCGTCGCTCGAGCCGGGACAGGTCCGGCGCACGCTTATTTCTTGATGCTGGCGAGCTTGCGTTCCAGCGTGGCGACGTCCGCCGCGCCGGGGATGCGGGTGCCGTCGGTGAAGAACACCGCGGGGGTGCCGGTCACGTTCATGCTGTGGCCCAGCGCCAGGTTCTCTTCCAGCGGCGTCTTGCAGCTGCCGTTGCCGGTCAGCGCCACCTGCTTGAGCATCCAGTCGCGCCAGGCCTTGGTGCGGTCGGCCGCGCACCAGACCTGTTTCGACTTGGTCTCCGAATCCGGCGACAGCACCGGGTACAGGAAGGTGTACACCGTGATGTTGTCCATCTGCTGGAAGGTTTGTTCGATGCGCTTACAGTAGCCGCAGTTGGGGTCGGAGAACACCGCGATCTGGCGGCTGCCATCGCCCTTGCTCCACTTGATCGCGCGCGCCAGCGGCAGGTCCGACCACTTGATGCGGTTGATCTCGGCCAGCCGCTCCTCGGTCAGGTTGGTGCCGGTGCGGGTATCGATCATCTCGCCGTTCAGGATGTAGCGCCCGGTGGCATCGGTGTACACCACCTGGCCGCCGATATTGGCTTCGAACAGGCCCGGCACCGGAGTCTTGCCGACGCTCTTCACTTCGGCGCGGCCGCCCAGCATCTTCTGCAGGGATTCCTTGATGCGGTCGGTGCCGGGCTCGCCCGCCGCCATGGCGTGCAGCGCGAAGCCGGCCGCGGCCAGTCCGCCGGCGATGGCGGTGATGGTGGCGTAGACGGCGGGACGGCGGCGCAGGGATGGGAACATGTGGACTCCAGGAATTCGGTAAGGGGGCGTACGGGCCGGACAGTGCGTGCGGACCTAGCCGAGCGCGCGCCCGATCAGCAAGCGCTTGAGCAGGGACTGTCCGCCGACCGCGCGCATGCCGGTATTGCGGACTACCCGCGCCACGCTGCCTGGCAGCGAGAACAGCCGGTGCAGCCCGTCGGTGGCGGCGGTCAGCGACAACAGGTCGGTGGCGCGCGCGCGCTCATAGCGGCGCAGCAGGCGCAGGTCGCCCTCGCTGCGGAAAGGTTCTTTGTCGGCCATCACGCGGCCGAGTTCCGCGACGTCGCGCAGGCCCAGGTTCATGCCCTGGCCGGCCAGCGGATGCACCACGTGGGCGGCGTCGCCCACCAGCGCCACGTGCGGCTGCACGAACTGGTCGGCACGCTGCAGCACCAGCGGGAAGCCCTGCGCCGGGGTCACGCAGCGCAGCGCGCCGAAGCGGGCGCCGACCGCGCCGCTGGCGCCCTGCATCACGGTGGCGGCCAGCGCCTCGGGCGATAGTGCCAGCAGCTCGCGCGCGTGGGCCTCGTCGGCGGACCAGACCATCGACACGTGGTTGTCCGGCAGCGGCAGCATGGCCAGCACTTCGCCGTTGGCGGGTTCCTCGTCGGCCATCAGCTTTTCCGGCGCGCCCAGGAACCACTGCCATGCGGTTTCATGGTGCGGCCGCTCGCAGGCAAAGTTGGCCACCACGCCAAGCTGGCGGTACTTGCGCGTGCTGACGCCGATATGGCATTGCTGGCGCAGCCACGAGCGCGCGCCGTCGGCGCCGATCGCCAGCGCGGTGCGCACCTTGCTGCCGTTGTCCAGCGTCAGTGTGATGCCGTCGGGGTCGCGCTCGCACACGCCGGCGGTGCCGTCGTGCCACGTCACCTGGTGCTGGAAGCCCAGCGCCTGGTCGAGCGCGCGCTCGACCAGGCGCGACTCGATGATCCACGCCAGCTGCGGCACCGCCGCGGCATACGCGGAAAAATGCAGGTCGCCATCGAAGCTGGGCGAGGTCTCGGCGGCGCTGACGTCGCCGAATACGCGCATGTCGCGCACCGGCTGGATCCGCGCCGGGTCCAGCGCCTCCCACACGCGCATGCGCTCGAGCAGCGCCTGCGAGCTGGCGGAGAAAGCATAGATGCGGCTGTCCCAGTCGTCCGGCCCGGCGGCGGCCGCGGCGCGCGCCGGCCTGGGCGCGATCAGCGCGACGTCCATGCCCTGCTGGGCCAGCAGCAGCGCGCAGGACTTGCCGACGATGCCGCCACCGACGACGGCAACCTGGAAAGCGGAGGATTTGCGCGCGGCGGGTCGCGCGGACGCGTGGGATCGGGTCATGGCTGGATTATAGCCACGTCACTCCGGGGCTCCGTCCGAGCCGCCCCGTCGGTACGAAGGTGGCCCGCCCGGCGCATCCGGACACTTATGGACAAGCCTCCGAGGGTACCCATCTCGTTGGCCCGCTCCTTATATCCGCAGGTCATAAGCCTTAGAACAAAACAATAGGATGGGCATTGCCGCCCGCGCAGGGGCTCGGGCCTATATTGAAACGAAATGTTTCTGGCCGGGGAACTCACCACCTGAAGGGAGGTGGACCAATGATTAAACAATCACTATTGATTGCCGTAGCCGCCGCGGGGGCCATGGGCACGGCATTCGGGGGTACCGGTCCTCGCGACGTCTATACGGATGGCGCGAAGGTTTCGAAGTTTGATGTCTACACCGACGGCGCGCGCACGCGCGACAGCTTCACCGATGGCGCACGAACCGTGGACCAGCGCGACATGTTCACCGATGGCGCGAAGACCACCGATATGCGGGACGGATTCAGCGACGGAGCCTGATCGCCACCCACACGATCTGGCATCCGACCACGATGCACGGCCAAGGTTGATCCCTTGGCCGTTTGTTTTACCTGGGCCGCGCTCGTCCCCGCACCGTTCCCGGCCCCCAAAAGGTTACAATCGCGTTTTTCGTGGCAAAGGCGCGCAACCTCGCCGAGCCAGCGCGATGTGATGCCTTTGTCTCGTCCCGAAGCCCTTGCCCGCGGCAGCGCGCGATCCGCGCCCGCGCCGGCTTCGCGGACCCGGTGGCATCACGCAACCCATTGATTCCGAAGACCACACCATGAGCCTCCAATGCGGCATCGTCGGCCTGCCCAACGTCGGCAAGTCCACGCTGTTCAACGCCCTGACCAAGGCCGGCATCGCCGCCGAAAACTATCCGTTCTGCACCATCGAGCCCAATGTGGGCGTGGTCGAGGTGCCGGATCCGAGGCTCGCGAAACTGGCCGACATCGTCAAGCCGGAGCGCATCCTGCCGGCCACGGTCGAATTCGTCGACATCGCCGGCCTGGTGGCGGGCGCCTCCAAGGGTGAAGGCCTGGGCAACCAGTTCCTGGCCAATATCCGCGAATGCGATGCCATCACCCACGTCGTGCGCTGCTTCGAGGACGACAACGTGATCCACGTGGCTGGCCGAGTCGACCCGCTGTCGGATATCGAAGTCATCAACACCGAACTGGCGCTGGCCGACCTGGCCACGGTGGAAAAGGCCCTGGCGCGCTACGTCAAGCCGGCCCGCGCCGGCGACAAGGAAGCCCAGCGCCTGGTCGCCGTGCTGGAAAAGGCCCAGTCGGTGCTCGACCAGGCCAAGGCGGTTCGCACCCTGGACCTGGCGCCGGAAGAATGGGATGCGATCCGCCCGTTCTGCCTGATCACCGCCAAGCCGACCATGTACGTGGCCAACGTGCGCGAGGATGGTTTCGACAACAACCCGCACCTGGATGCGGTGCGCGAATACGCCAAGCAGACCGATTCCCCCGTGGTCGCCGTGTGCGCCGCCATCGAAGCCGAGATCGCCGACCTCGACGACGCCGACAAGGCCGAGTTCCTGGCCGACCTGGGCATGGAAGAGCCGGGCCTGGACCGCGTGATCCGCGCCGGCTTCAAGCTGCTGGGCCTGCAGACGTACTTCACTGCCGGCGTCAAGGAAGTGCGCGCCTGGACCATCCAC
This sequence comes from Cupriavidus taiwanensis LMG 19424, assembly GCF_000069785.1. Lineage (NCBI taxonomy): Bacteria > Pseudomonadati > Pseudomonadota > Betaproteobacteria > Burkholderiales > Burkholderiaceae > Cupriavidus > Cupriavidus taiwanensis. Next base: position 2,955,859 of record NC_010528.1, read on the forward strand.
GTGGGCGACACCGCGCCCAAGGCCGCCGGCGTGATCCACACCGACTTCGAACGCGGCTTCATCCGCGCGCAGACCATCGCCTATGACGACTTCATCGCCTTCAAGGGCGAGACGGGCGCCAAGGAAGCCGGCAAGATGCGCGCCGAAGGCAAGGAATATGTGGTGAAGGATGGGGATGTGATGAACTTCCTGTTCAACGTCTGATTCCCGCCAGACCCGTCAGGAAGCCCGCAGCGATGCGGGCTTTTTCATTGGCGCGGCGCACCGCGCCCGCCTCACAGCTTCTCCATCCCCTTGCCGCGCAAGCCCACCAGCAGCGCCTGCCCGTCCGCCCCCACGCGGAATTCCCCGTATTCGGCCTGGGCGAAGCGCTTAGCCTGCCCCTCCTGGAAGAAATACGCGTCGGTCGACACCTGCACCTGCATGCCGCCCCAGCGCGAGCGCGCGGTCTGGTAACGCAGCAGTTGCTCGCCCGGCGACAGCGGCTCGGCGCCGTGCACGCGCACGAAACTGGCAACGCCCTGTTCATCGCGGCGGATCACGGCGACGCCGTCGCGCGGCACCTGAGCGTCCTGCGCCCGGGTGGCGCGGATCTGGTTGCCGATGTCGAAGTTCAGGGCCATGTAGTCGCCCTGCATCAGCGAGCGCGGGTCGACTGGAGCCAGCCTGAGGAAGACGGTATCGCCGCGCGCCAGCAGGCGCTCCTTGCCGGCGATGCCGGCGGCGGCAAGCGCCAGTGTCAGCGCCCAGGCAATCAGGATCCAGCGTCTCATGCGGCCTCCATCTGTGCGCGGTGCAGCAGCCAGTGGCGCCCGGCCAGCAGCAGCACGCCGGCCGCGGCGAGCGTGGCGGACTTGGCCAGCAGGGTCCAGTGCAGCGCCGAGTAGTACCAGATAAAACCGATGGCAATGCTGGCGACGCCCAGCCCCTGCCACGGCATCGACGCCCGCCGCAGCGCCAGCCCCAGCGCCAGCACACCGGCCACGACCGCGGGCGCCGCTGCCATCAGCGCGCCGAACGCGACCAGGCCGCCCAGCACGGCGCCCTGCATGGCCTGGCCGAGCGCCAGGCGGCGGCATTCGGCCAGCGCGAAGCCGGCCAGCATCACCGTGACCAGTCCGCCCGCGGCCCAGTGCGCCAGCGGGATGCGCGCCGCGTCCGGACCGTCCAGCCAGGCCAGCGGATGGCTCATGCCGGTGACGACCAGCGCCGCCGCCAGCGTGAACAGCAGCGTCGCGTCGGCCAGCGGTTCCAGCACCGCATGGCGGCCGTGCGCGCACAGGCGCGCCTCGGCCAGCGTGAAGCCGGCCGCCAGGGCGGCGCCAAGCGGCACCAGCCAGCCGAGCGACCACGTCAGCAACAACCAGTCCTCCGGCTTGCTGCCAGCCATGAGCAGGTGCACCGCGCCGGCCAGGCCGATCCACGCGCCCAGCCCGCACAGCAGCCGGTGCAGCCGGTTGGGCACCAGCCAGGCCAGCGCGGCTTCGAACAGCGCCAGCGCGGCCCAGAACCCGGCGCTCTCGGCCACGCGCGTGAAGCCCAGCGCCTCGGTCAGGCCGAACACCGCCATGCCCTGCCCGCTCAGGCTGACCGCCAGCGCGAACTGCCCTGCGGCGATGCCGCCGCCGCGCCAGTACAGCAGCGCCGCCAGCGCGATCATCGCCAGCCCGGTAACGGCCATCGCCACACCGTTCTCGCGCGCGGCAACGAACACCGTGCCGACCAGGAAGAACTGGAAGAACAAGGCGCCCAGCCAGCCCGCCGCGCCCATCAGGCAGCGCACCGCCCACGGCGTATGGGGATGCGCGGGCGGCTCGCCCTGTACCTCGCCGCGCGCGGCGAGTTGTTGCCACAGGCGTTGTTCGGTCTGCAGTACGTTGCTCATGCCTGCTCCATCTGGCTGCGCCAGGCCCGCATCAGCCAGGCGGCCGCCGCGGCAGCCAGGCCGATGGTCAGCAGGCCGAGCAACAGGAACGCGCCGAAATCGTCCTTGCCCTCGAACAGCACCTTGGCGATGGCGGCCACCGCCAGCACGATGCCGGTCAGACAGGCCAGGCTCAGCACCACGATGTCGAAGGCGTGCCAGCGGAACCACCAGACCAGCGCGGCCAGCGCCAGCACCGCCAGCGCGAAGGCGGCGCCGTCGAAATCGCTGCGCAGCAGGCTGGCCAGCCCGAGCGAGCCGGCATGCAGGCACGCCAGCGCGGCCAGCATGCGGCCGCCGGTCAGGCCGCGAAAGCCAAGCGCCGGCGCCTTCGCGCACAGCCATTGCCACAGCGCCAGCTGCAGCGCCACCGCGCCCAGCAAGGACAGCGTTGCCGTGCGCACGTGGCGCGAATCGAACAGCAGCGAGAACACCCCGTCGACGCCGAAGCGGATGCTGAAATACCGCAGCAGCGCCACGTTGCCGACCAGGATGACCAGCCACCAGTGCGGCGCCGCGCGCGCTGCCAGCGCCCACGGCAGCGCCAGCAGCGCCCACAGCGCGAACAGTTGCCAGGCGTCCGCGCCGGTCTGGTAGGTCTGGCCGATCACTGCGAGCAGCACGCCGGACACTACCTGGGCGCCGCCGAGCGCGGCCCGGCCGGCGGCATCGCCCACCGGGCGCAGCCAGGCAAAGCCGGCCAGCAGCGTGATGGCGCCGGCCAGCAGGCCGAACTTGGAAAACTTGTGCAGGTCCTGCCAATTGAAGGCAAAGAACACGATCACGCCGGCACACAGCAGCGCGGTGCCCAGCGCCATCAGCGCGGTGTCCAGCCAGCGGCGCCAGTCCGCGGCGACCGGTTCGGTGCGCGCCCATGGCGCGGCGACCGCAGCCGGGGCCAGGCGGCCGAGCGCGCGCCAGTGGGCCAGTGCCTGGCGGATGGCGCGCCGCTCGCCGACTGCTTCGCGGTCCGGGCCATTTGCTCCGATGCGGGTTGCTTGCATGCTCGCCCTTGCGTGCTGGAATGACGGCGACTTTAGCAAAGTGATAGGTGGGCCGCACCTGTTGCGAGGGAGGGGGTGTGCGGTCGCTCGCCATCTAGGCCCTGCCGGCGCGGGCCGGTATGCTGTGGCCTTTGTCCCAGGCCCGCCATATGACCCTCGGAATCCTTGCCGCCATCCACGATGAAGTCGACGGCCTCGTTGCCGCCATGCGCCATGACGACAGCCGCGCCACGGTACGGACCATCGGCATGCGCGACTACTACGCCGGCCACCTGTACGGGCAGCCGTGCGTGCTGGTGCTGGCGCGCATGGGCAAGGTGGCGGCGTCGGCCACCACGGTCACGCTGATCCGCGAACTGGGGGCCACGCAGATCGTCTTTACCGGCCTGGCCGGCGGCATCGGCCCCAATACGCAGGTGGGCGACATCGTCATCGCCGACCGCACCCTGCAGCATGACCTGGACGCGCGCCCGTTCTTCGGCCGCCATGAAGTGCCGCTGCTGGAGCGCGCCGAATTCCCGGCCGATGCGGCGCTGACGGCCGAGCTGCATGCCGCCGCGGCGGAGTTCCTGCGCCACGACCTGGCCGTCGACGTGCCGCGCGCGGTGCGCGAGAAGTTTGGCGTCGCGGCGCCGACCCTGCACCAGGGCATGATCGCCAGCGGCGACCAGTTCATCGGCTCGCCCACCGCGGTGGCGGAGCTGCGCGAGCGGCTGCCCGGCCTGCTGGCAGTGGAAATGGAAGGCGCCGCGGTGGCGCAGGTCTGCCATGAATACGGGGTGCCGTACGCCGTGATGCGGACCATCTCCGACCGCGCCGACGACACGGCGCATGTGGATTTTTCGGCATTCCTGACCGAGGTGGCCAGCCACTATTCCAGCGGGGTACTACGCCGCCTGCTGGCGGCAAGGGCCTGAAGCCACCCCCCTGGCACCTGACCAGGATCAAACGGCATGCAGATTCCCGACCTGCGGGTCGGTTCAGAATTTACCGTCCGCGCGGCCGCACCGTGCCCCACAACCCCACCAGCAGCGCCGAGCCGGCGATCACCGCCAGCCAGCTGCTGAGCTGGCCGTCGACAAACCAGTGCAGCGCGCGGCCGGTGTAGAAGGCCGCCGCCGCACCCGCCGCGCCCAGCACCAGCGCGGCCGGCAGGGTCACCACGCGCCCTGCCGGATGCAGCCGGCGCGCCGCCAGTCCGACCAGCAAACCCACGATCAAGGTGCCCAGCATCCGCTTCTCCTGTGTTGTCCGCATCACAGCCGCATGGGGCTGCGGCGTAACGATACTGCAATCCGGCGCCCCTGCCACCCGCTGCGGCGGGCGACTGCAATGATCGGTCCCGGCGGTATAATGACATCCGGCCCGCCCGCGCTCCGGGCCACACCAGTCCCCTACAATGCAACTGCTCGCGATCGGCATCAATCACACTACGGCACCCGTCTCGCTGCGCGAGCGGGTGGCGTTTCCGCTCGAGCAGATCAAGCCGGCGCTGGGCGCGCTGCGCTCCCACCTGTCGGGGCGCAGCGGCACCGAAGCCGCCATCCTGTCCACCTGCAACCGCACCGAGATCTACTGTGCCACCGACGTCCTGACGCCGGGCACGGACGGCTTCGAGCACACCCTGCGCTGGCTGGCGCAGCATCACAACGTGCCGGCCACGGAACTGGCGCCGCACCTGTACGCGTTGCCGCAGTCCGAGGCCGTGCGCCACGCCTTCCGCGTGGCCAGCGGGCTGGATTCGATGGTGCTGGGCGAGACCCAGATCCTGGGCCAGCTCAAGGACGCCGTGCGCACCGCCGGCGAAGCCGGCTCGCTGGGCACGTACCTGAACCAGCTGTTCCAGCGCACCTTTGCCGTGGCCAAGGAAGTGCGCGGCCAGACCGAGATCGGCGCGCATTCGGTATCGATGGCCGCGGCCGCGGTGCGGCTGGCACAGCGGATCTTCGAAAGCGTTTCGACCCAGCGCGTGCTGTTTATCGGCGCGGGCGAGATGATCGAGCTGTGCGCCACCCACTTTGCCGCGCAGCAGCCGCGCCAGATCGTGGTGGCCAACCGCACCGTGGAGCGCGGCGAAAAGCTGGCCGAGCAGCTCAGCGGCCAGGGCCTGACCGCCAACGCGATCCGCCTGTCGGAACTGGGCGAACGCCTGCATGAGTTCGACATCGTGGTGTCGTGCACCGCCAGCTCGCTGCCGATCATCGGCCTGGGCGCGGTGGAGCGCGCGGTCAAGCGGCGCAAGCACCGCCCCATCATGATGGTCGACCTCGCCGTGCCGCGCGACGTCGAGCCCGAGGTCGCGCGCCTGGACGACGTCTTCCTCTATACCGTCGACGATCTCGGCGCGGTCGTGCGCGAAGGCAATGCCCTGCGCCAGGCCGCCGTGGCGCAGGCCGAGGCCATCATCGAAAGCCGCGTGCAGAACTTCATGCACTGGCTGGAAACCCGCAGCGTGGTGCCGGTCATCCGAGAACTGCAGAGCAACGGCGAAGCCATCCGCCAGGCCGAACTGGAGCGCGCGCGCCGCATGCTGGCGCGCGGCGACGACCCGCAGGCCGTGCTCGAGGCGCTCTCCGGCGCGCTGACGCGCAAGTTCCTGCACGGCCCCACGCACGCGCTGAACCACACCCAGGGCGAGGACCGCGAGGCGCTGCTGCGCCTGGTGCCGGGCCTGTTCCGCCACAGCAGCCATTCCGAGCGCTAGCCACGCTCCCCGCGCCGGCGCCGCGCGCCCGGCATGCCCTTGCGGCCGCCCTCGACATGACGCGCGCGGCCCGGCCCACCCCATTTCCTGTCTGCCCCGATGAAAGCCAGCATGCTTGCCAAGCTCGACCAACTGGCCGAGCGACTCGACGAAGTCAACGCCCTGCTTGCGCGCGAAGACGCGACCGCCAATATCGACCAGTACCGCAAGCTCAGCCGCGAGCATGCCGAGCTGTCGCCCGTGGCCGAGCAATACAGCCAGTACCGGCAGGCCCAGGACGATCTGGCGACCGCGCAGGCGCTGCTCGACGATCCGGAAATGAAGGACTTTGCCGCCGACGAGATCGCCGCCGCGCGCGACCGGCTCGAAGCGCTGCAAGCCAGCCTGCAGCGCCTGCTGCTGCCGAAGGACCCCAACGACGACCGCAACCTGCTTTTGGAAATCCGCGCCGGCACTGGCGGCGAGGAAAGCGCGCTGTTCGCCGCCGATCTGCTGCGGATGTACACGCGTTACGCCGAACGCCAGCGCTGGCAGGTCGAGGTGATGAGCGAATCGGAATCGGACCTGGGCGGCTACAAGGAAGTGATCATCCGGATCGCCGGCGATGCCGCGTTTTCCAGGCTGAAATTCGAGTCGGGCGGCCACCGCGTGCAGCGCGTGCCGGCCACCGAGGCCCAGGGCCGCATCCACACCTCGGCCTGTACCGTCGCCGTGATGCCGGAGGCCGATGAGGTCGGCGAGGTCGAGATCAATCCGGCCGATCTGCGCATCGACACCTTTCGCGCCTCGGGCGCGGGCGGCCAGCACGTCAACAAGACCGATTCCGCGGTGCGGCTGACCCACCTGCCGACCGGCATCGTGGTCGAGTGCCAGGACGACCGCAGCCAGCACCGCAACAAGGACAAGGCGATGAAGGTGCTCGCCGCCCGCATCAAGGACATGCAGACGCGTGCCGCACAGGCGCGCGAGGCCAGCACGCGGCGCAACCTGATCGGCTCGGGCGACCGCAGCGACCGCATCCGCACCTACAACTTCCCGCAGGGCCGCGTGACCGACCACCGCATCAACCTGACGCTGTACAAGATCGACATGATCATGGATGGCGACATGGACGAGCTGCTGTCGGCGCTGTCCGCCGAGCACCAGGCGGACCAGCTGGCTGCGCTGGGCGAAGACGCCTGAACCGCTACGTTGCGATAGCCAGTCGAGGCTTCGGCGATGAACACCGCGTAAAGTCGCCGATGTCTTTGTATCTGTTGTAAATGCTTGAAACAGCACTGGCAGGGGTATAGTCGCTGTCTATAATCGATTTCGACCGGCAAACGGAGAATGGTGCCGGGTAGTCACTCCCGAGAACATAGCTAGGACGAAATCATGAAAAAACTGCTCGCGCTGTTGATGATCACCGCGGCCATGGCCGCTTGCAGCAAGAAGGAAGAAGCGCCGCCTGCCGCCTCGAACGCCGAGAGCGCCATGCAAAGCGCCGCGGAATCCGCCAAGGCCGCCGCCAGCGATGCCGCCGCTGCCGCCAGCAACGCCGCAGACGCCGCCAAGGCTGCCGCGAGCGACGCCGCCTCCAACGCCTCCGCCGCCGCGGAGAAGGCCAAGGTAGACGCCGGCAACGCCATGGAGCATGCCAAGCAGGCCGCCAAGGATGCCGTCAACGCCGGCGCCGACAAGGCCAAGGACGCCGTCAATAAGTAATCGCCCCGGCGGGGGTATTGCGCCCGCCGCCGCCGAGGAGCGGTACACTGGCGCGAAGCCGGAAGTCCCCCAGAGCACCGCCCCCGAAGCCCCGCCAGGTCCCGCACCGGTGGGGTTTTTTGTAGCCGGCACCAGAACCGTCTCTTGCCCACTTGATGTCCACCCCCGACTCCGCCGCGCTGCCGGCAACGCCCACGCTGCGCGAGGCCCAGACCCTCGCCGCCATGGCCGGGCTGCCTGCGCTGGAAGCGCGCATGCTGCTGACCCACGTCACCGGCCTGAGCCGCACCCAGCTGATCACGCGCGACACCGACGTGCTGACCATCGCCCAGCGCGATGCGTTGGCGACGCTGCTGGCGCGGCGGCTGGCGGGCGAGCCGATGGCCTACCTGATCGGCGAACGCGAGTTCTTTGGCCGCAAGTTCCGGGTCACGCCCGACGTGCTGATCCCGCGCCCCGATACCGAGGTTGCCGCGGAAGCCGCGCTGGCTCGGCTGGCCCCGGTGCCGCACCCCAATGTGCTGGACCTCGGCACGGGCTCCGGCATCCTTGCCGTGACGCTGGCGCGCGAGCGGCGCGACGCGCGGGTCTGGGCCACCGACATCTCGCCCGGCGCGCTGATGGTGGCGCAGGACAATGCCCGCGCGCTGGGCGCCGAACATATCGAGTTCCTGGTCTCCGACTGGTACTCGGCGCTGCCGCCGGACCTGCGCTTTCACCTGATCGTCAGCAACCCGCCCTATATCGCCGCGGGCGACCCGCACCTGGCCGAAGGCGACCTGCGCTTCGAGCCGATCGACGCGCTGACCGACCACGACGATGGCCTCTCCGACCTGCGCGCCATCGTCAGCGGCGCCGGCATGCGGCTGCTGCCCGGTGGCTGGCTGCTGATGGAACATGGCTATGACCAGGCCGCGGCGACGCGCCAGTTGCTCGAAGCCTCCGGCTTCGCCGACGTGTTCACGGCGCGCGACCTGGCCGGGCTGGAGCGCTGCACCGGCGGACGCTGGCCGGGCGCACGGCCTGCCGGCACGTCCGCGGCGCCCTGAAGCGCAGCGGCGATTCCGGTAAAATCGTTATCAGACTCCCGCCGTGCGGCCCGGCCGCACGGTATCCCTTTCTCCCCAGGCGGCGCCCGCGACACGGCCTCGCCCCACTGAAAAGCAAACCATGAGCGACGTGCAGCAACAGATCGACCAGATCGTCAAGGGCAACCCCGTAGTCCTGTTCATGAAGGGCACCGCGCAATTCCCGATGTGCGGCTTCTCCGGCCGCGCCATCCAGATCCTGAAGGCCTGCGGCGTCGATGCGCCGACCACGGTCAACGTGCTGGACGACGAAGGCATCCGCCAGGGCATCAAGGAATACGCCAACTGGCCGACCATTCCCCAGCTCTACGTGAACGGCGAGTTCATCGGCGGCTCGGACATCATGATGGAGATGTACCAGAACGGCGAACTGCAAACCCTGCTGAAGGGCTGAACCAGGCCATGTCCGGGGCTGGCGGCACACCGCAACGGCTGATCGTCGCCATCACCGGCGCCACCGGCGCCATCTACGGCGTGCGCCTGCTGCAGGTGCTGCGCGCGGCGCCCGCGGTGGAGACCCATCTGCTGATTTCGCCGGCCGGCGTGATGAACCTGCAGCATGAGCTGGACATCGGCCGGGCCGAGGTGGAAGCGCTGGCCAGCGTCGTGCACAACGTGCGCGACATCGGCGCCACCATCGCCAGCGGCTCGTTCCGCGCGCAGGCCATGGTGGTGGCGCCCTGCTCCATGCGCACGCTGGCGGCGATCGCGCATGGTTTCTCCGACAACCTGATCACGCGCGCCGCCGACGTCACGCTGAAAGAGCGCCGCAAGCTGGTGCTGATGGTGCGCGAGACGCCGCTGAACCTGGCTCACCTGCGCAACATGACGGCGGTCACGGAGATGGGCGGGATCGTGTTCCCGCCGGTGCCGGGCTTCTACCAGAAGCCGCAGAGCATTGCCGAACTGGTCGACCATACGGTCGGGCGCGTGCTGGACCTGGTGGACCTGCCGCAGATCGGCCAGACCCTCGCGCCGAGTTGGGGCGGGCTCAACGCCCGCGCCGGCGACGCGGCCGGCAACTGAGTCCGGCCGCCCCGATTGCCGCGAACGATTGCCGCGAACGATCACCGCCGACGATTACCAGCGGCGATAGCCGCGGCCATAGTAGCCATAGCCGTAGCCGCCGTAGTAGTAAGGACGGGGCGCCACGACCACCGGCGCGGGCGCCACGTACACCGGCGCCGGACCGACCGCCGGGCCGGCGGGCGTGGGATAGACGGCGCAGCCGCCCAGCAGGGTCACCGATGCCGCACCGGCAGCCAGTCCAATCGTCAGCATTCTCATCATTTCATCCTTGGGGTCGCAACGGGCATGTGCGTGCCTTGCTGACGTTATACGGGTGGAACGCGTAATACGGCGTCAAAGCCGTGTAACGCTTGTTACCGTTCCCTACTTGTCATGTCGCCACCCCTGGATGCCGTCTAGATTTCGAAGCGGATGCCCTGTGCCAGCGGCAGCGAATCGCCGTAGTTGATGGTGTTGGTGGCGCGGCGCATATAGCCCTTCCACGCATCGGAGCCTGATTCGCGGCCGCCGCCGGTCGCTTTCTCGCCGCCGAAGGCGCCGCCGATTTCCGCGCCGCTGGTGCCGATATTGACGTTGGCGATGCCGCAATCGCTGCCCGCCGACGACAGGAAGCGCTCGGCCTCGCGTATCGATTCGGTGAAGATGCACGACGACAGCCCGTGGGCGGCGGCATTGTTCAGCGCGATGGCCTCGTCCAGCGAGGTGTACGGCATCAGGTACAGGATCGGCGCGAAGGTCTCGGTCAGCATGGTGTCGTGCTGCGCGTCGGTCATCACCAGCGCGGGCCGCACGTAGTGCGCATGCGGATAGCGGTCGGCCAGCAGGCGCTCGCCGCCGGTGACGATATTGCCCTGCGCCCGGCACGCCGCCAGCGCGTTGGCCATGGCGTCGCCGGCGGCGCTGTCGATCAACGGGCCGACCAGGGTGCCGTCTTCCAGCGGATCGCCGACGGGCAGCCGGTCGAACACGGTGATCAGCCGGCTCGCCATGGTGTCCATCAGGTCGGCATGGATAAAGCAGCGGCGCAGCGTGGTGCAGCGCTGCCCCGCGGTGCCGGCCGCGGCGAAGGTGATGGCCCGCACCGCCAGCTCGATATCGGCCGAGGGCGCGACGATGGCGGCATTGTTGCCGCCCAGTTCCAGGATGCAGCGCTTGAAGTGCCCGGCGCAGGCGATGCCGACCTCGCGGCCCATGCGGGTCGAGCCGGTGGCGCTGACCAGCCGCACCGCGGGGTGCGCCACGAGGTGGGTGCCGAGCGTGCGCCCGCCCGGCAATATCGCCGAGATGCCGTTGTGCTGCGGCGCCGCGGCGGCCAGCACGCGTTCCAGCAGGCCGTGCGCGGCCAGCGCGCACAGCGACACCTTTTCCGAAGGTTTCCAGATCACGCCGTTGCCGCACACCAGCGCCAGCGCCGCATTCCACGCCCACACCGCCACCGGGAAGTTGAACGCCGAAATCACGCCGCACAGCCCGTACGGGTGCCAGGTCTCGCGCATGGCGTGCTGCGGGCGCTCGGAGGCGATGGTCAGCCCGTGCAGCTGGCGCGAGAGTCCGACCGCGAAGTCGCAGATGTCGATCATCTCCTGGACCTCGCCCAGCCCTTCCTGCAGGATCTTGCCGGATTCGAGCGACACCAGCCGGCCGAGCGCCGTCTTGTGTTCACGCAGCACCTCGCCAAAGCGCCGCACGATCTCGCCGCGCGCCGGCGCCGGCATCAGCGCCCAGGTGGCCTGGGCCGCGTGCGCGCGCGCGATCAGCGCGTCGGCCTGCGCCGGCGTGCAGGCCGGCAGGTGGCCGATGGCCTCGCCGTCGATCGGCGAGCGCACCGTCACGGCGCCGGCCGGCGTCCCCTCCTGCCATGGCCGCGGCAGACCCAGCGAATCCCAGCAGGCAGCAAATTCTTGCGCTTTCATACGAGGCTCTCCTGGAGCGGATGCTGCGTGTAATGGCGGCCGAAGCGGTTGGCCAGGAAGGCATCCAGCGGCATCGACTCCTGCCGCACGAAGCCCGCCTGCGGCAGCGCGCCGGTGGCCACCATGTCCAGCGCGGTGCAGATGCCCGCGGCGGTGGTCAGCTGGATCGCATTGACATGCCCGGCCGCGCCGTCCACCCCGCCGATGCGCGCCGAGAACGAAGCCTGCGTCAGCGGACCGCGCCCGCGTTCGCCGCCGGCCGGATAGCCGGTGGCGGTGGCGAACACGATCACCACGTCCTGCTCGGTCACCGGGATGGCGCGGTCAAAGATATCGCGCAGCCAGTCGCGGCGTTCGCGCAGTCGCAGGTCGTTGAGCAGCAGCTTCATCAGCGCACAGTGGCCGGGATAGCGGATCGACTTGTAGTCGACGTGGCGCGCGCGCCCGGCCAGCGTCTCGGGCAGCGTGCCCAGCCCGCCCGATGTATTAAAGGCCTCGTACTCGATGCCGTCCAGCGCGAAGCTCTCCAGCCCCTCCAGCGCCGTCAGTTCCACGCGCCGACCGTCGACGATGGCCTCGCATGGGTTGCAGTACTCGTTGATCAGCCCCTCGGTGCTCCAGGTCAGGTTGTACTTGAGCGCGTTGCTGGGGTAGCGCGGCAGCGCCCCCACCCGCATCTGCAGGTCCAGCAGCTCGCCGCCGCCGCGCAGGAAGCGCTGCGCGAGGTCGTGGCCGACCACGCCGATAAAGCCCGGCGCCAGTCCGCATTGCGGCATCAGCACCGAGCGCGCGCCCTGCGCCAGCTGGCGGATCGCCTGGGTGGCGGCGACGTCCTCGGTCAGGTCGAAGTAATGCACGCCCAGGCGCGCCGCCACCGAGGCCACGCTGGTCGCGGCGTGGAACGGCAGCGCGTTGAGCACGGCATCGGCGCCGGCCAGCAGCGCGGCACAGGTGCCAGGCTCGGTGGGATCGCCGGCGCGCGCCAGCACACCGCGCGGCAGGCCATCGAGGCGGCGCCCGTCATGGTCGACCACGCTGACGCGGTAGTCGCCGCTGTCGTGCAGCATGGCCGCAATGGTGCGGCCGATCTTGCCGGCGCCGAGCACCGTCACGTGCAGCGGGCGGGCCGCCTTGGGCAGGTCGCGCGGGGCCTGCCGGCCGAGGTTCGAAGCTTGCATGGTGTCTCCGTCCACAAAATGAAGGATTCCGTTGTCTGGAGTATGGATAGCCGGGCCGCCACAATGAAGGCGCAAGAACGACGAAAAACCGCCATAATCGAACGAAACGACAAGGTATCGTGACGCAATGACCGAACTCGACACCACCGACCGCCATCTGCTTTCGCTGCTGCAGGCCAACGCCCGCGAGAGCGCCGCGAACCTGGCCCGGCACCTGGGTATCGCGCGCACGACCGTGGTGGCGCGCATCGCGCGGCTGGAGCGCAGCGGCGTGATCGCCGGCTACGGCGTGCGGCTGGGCCAGCGCATGGAAGACAACGCCATCCTGGCGTATTGCGGCCTGTCGGTGCAGCCCAAGGCGGCGCCCGCGATCCTGCGCGCGCTGCAGCGGCTGCCCGAGATCGAAGAGGTCAATTCCGTCAGCGGCCCGGTCGACTACCTGGTGGCGATCCGCTGCGACACACATGACCGGCTCGACCGGCTGCTCGACGAGATCGGCATGCTCGACGGCGTCAACCACACCACCACCTCGATCGTGCTGGCGCGCAAGCTGGACCGCCGGCGCGCCGCCGGCTGACGCGGTATGCTGCCAGACCCATCAGCCTTTGCGGAGAAACAGAACATGAACAACCCGATCCGTGTCGCCGTGGGCGGCGTGACTGGCTGGGCCGGCGGCGAACTGGCGCGCGGCGTGGCCCATGCAGCCGGCATGACCCTGGTGGCCGGCCTGTCGCGCGGCGCCGCCGGCCAGACCCTGGCGCAGTTGACCGGCCATGCCGGCACCCCCGGCGTGGCCGCCGCCAGCATCGAAGCGCTGGGCGACACGCCCTACGACGTCTATGTCGAATACACCAAGCCCGGCATCGCCAAGCACAACATCATGCAGGCGCTGGCGCACGGCGCGCACGTGGTGGTGGGCACCTCCGGGCTGACCGACGACGACTATGCCGAGATCGACGCGGCCGCGCGCCAGGCCGAGCGCGGCGTGCTGGCGTGCGGCAATTTCGCCATCACGGTGGTGCTGCTGCAGAAGTTTGCCGAGATGGCGGCGCGCCACCTGGAACACTGGGAGATCATCGACTACGCCAAGGCCGGCAAGATCGACGTGCCTTCCGGCACGGTGCGCGAACTGGCGTACCGGCTTGGCCAGGTCAAGGCCGCCGCGCAGGCGGTGCCGGTGGACCAGGTCAACGGCCCGAAGGAGACCCGCGGCGCCACCCTGTCGGGCACGCAGGTGCATGCGGTGCGGCTGCCGGGCTACCAGCTCGGCGTGGAAGTCATCTTCGGCGCCGACGGCCAGCGCCTGCACCTCAAGCACGAGGCCGGCGACGGCTCCAAGCCCTATGTTGCCGGCGCGCTGCTGGCGATCCGCAAGGTCCACACCGTGCGCGGCGTGGTGCGGGGACTGGACAAGGTGATGGAAGGACTGTGAGGCGGCCGGCGCGGGCAGGCGGCGATCCGCCTGCCCCGGGCCATTACCAGCTGCCCGGCTTTTCCGGCTTGGGCGCGGCCTTCGGCGCGGGCTTGGCGGCGGCGGTCTTGCCCTTGGCCGCAGGCGCCGAGGCCGGATTGAGCTGCTTGTCGACCTCGGCGTCCTTGTCCGCCATCAGCGCGCGCGCCTGCGGCAGCAGCATCTCGATGGTGCCGGTGTTGGGGTCTTCCGGCATCGCGTACAACTCCACTGTCAGCGGCTTGTGCATCCAGCCGGCATGCAGCGTCTTGACGGTCTTGCCGGCCTTGTCGCGCATGTCCTCCTGCTCCTGGCGGAACGGCTTGCCATACAGCGCGCTGATGCTGTCGGCCGCGGCCTGCTGCGAATTGGCGCCGGCGGTCGGCACCATCAGCCCGACCAGCGCATTGCGGTCGACAAAGGCCACCACGTATGAGCCATCCATGAACGCCGGGCGCTGCGCGCGCGGCACGCCAACCTGGCGCATCAGCCCATCGCCCTTCAGTTCGACGCAATAGCCGGTGACATCGCGGCCGTCGGGCGAGCGCTTGTCGGCGCAGTCGGGCAGCGCCGGCAGCGGGTTGCCGATTTCCAGCATGGCCAGCAGCGGCGACAGCGCGCTGTTTTCGGCCTGGGCCGAGGGCTTGGCGGCCGGTGCGGAGGCGGGGGTGGCGGCAGGGACGGCGGGTGTAGCAGCATTGGCGCCGGCGGCGCCAAGCAGGCCGGCAAGCGCCAGCCCGGCAACGGGGAATTTCAAAACGGACTCCTGGTGAAAGGCTCCGGGTTGGAGCCCGCCCCTGCCGGGTTGTTCCTCTCGCGGCGCGAGACCGTGGCGAACGGTTCACTTCCGGCACGCGCATGACAAGGGGCGTGCGCTAGCTTACCCGATGGCGCCGACGCCGCCGGCACTTGCGCGCCGCGCCGGCAGTCACCCTGCCGGCGCCTTGCGCGCCAGCGCGAGCGCCTCGCGCCGGAAGGTGTGGCCAACCTGGTGGTAGAACGGGTGCGGCGAGAACTGCCGCGAAATGAACGACGCCAGCAGCGACGCCGCCAGCAGGAATACCGTCAGGTCCTGCGTGCGCGTCATTTCCATCACGATCACGCTGGCGGTGATCGGCGCCTGCGTCGCCGCGGCCAGGAACGCCGCCATCGATACGAGCGCCAGCACGCGCGGCTCGGCCATGCCGCTGACGAAATGCGCGACGTTCTCGCCGATGCCCGCGCCGATCGCCAGCGCGGGCGTGAAGATCCCGCCGGGGATGCCGGCAAAGTACGACACCACCGTCGCCGCCAGCTTGGCCAGCCCGAACCACAGCGTCGCATGCGATTCGCCGTTGATCAGCGCGGCGGCCTGCTCATAGCCGGTGCCGAAGGTCGCACCCGCGGTGGCCCAGCCGAGCATCGCCACCACCAGCCCGCAGCCGAACGCTACCCATATTGGGTGCCGCCCCGGCCAGTCGCGCCACGCCGCGGGCAGCAGCGCCGGCACGCCGCCCTTGAGCGCCTTGGCAAACACGCCGCCGAGCACGCCGGTGACCAGCGCGCACAGCAGCACCGGCCCCCAGGCTTCATGCAAACCCAGCATCGGCACCTTGACCACGAAATACGGGTTGTTGCCCAGCACCGCCAGCGACAGGAAACCGGCGGTCAGCACCCCCGACAGCACCAGGCGGTCCCACCGCACCGCGGTGCCCCGGCCCAGCTCCTCGATGGCGAACACCACGCCGGCCAGCGGCGTGTTGAACGCCGCCGCCAGCCCGCCGGCCGCGCCGGCGGCGATCAGCGCATTGGGATGGAAGCCGATGCGAAAGCGCAGTTTTTCCTGGCACCAGCGGCCCCAGGCCAGCATCGCCGCCGCGCCCACCTGCACCGACGGGCCCTCGCGCCCGACCGAGGCGCCGGCCAGCAGCGCCGCGGCGGTCAGCACCACCTTCCACATCGACTGGCGCAACGACACCAGCAGCGTCTGCGCCGGGCCCGACGGCGGCAACGTGACTGCCGCGATCACCTGCGGGATGCCGCTGCCGCGCGCCTGCGGCGCCAGCCGGATGGTGAGCCAGCGCAGCGCGGCCAGCCCGAACGGCAGCATCACGAACGCCAGCCACGGCGTGGCTTGAGTCAACTGGCGGTTCCAGTGCAGCGCGACCTCGGCGATCCAAGCGAACACCAGCGAGAACAGCCCGACGCAGCCCGCGCCGAACATGAACACGGCATAGCGCAGCGTGGTGCGCGAGATGCGCCCGGCCTGGCGCGACTTGCGCCACGCCGCCACGCGCGCGCGGCGGCTGAACTGGTTCAGCAGGCGGGGATCGGGGGGCGGCGTGCCGGCGTCGGGCTGCGCCTGGAGGTCCGGGCTGGCACCCGGAGCGTCGGACGAAGATGCGGAAGGCTTGGGATCGTTGGGGTCGCGATCGGGCATGTGGCTTGGGGCGTGCACAGGCATCCGGCGGGGAACGCGCCCCGCCGCCTTGATGACCTGCAACTATACGCCCATCGCCACCTGGTCCCCGCCCCCCCAACCCGCGCGTCAGTCCAGCGAGATGTTGTTCGCCTTGATCACCTTGCCCCAGTGCGCCCGGTCGGCCTCGATATAGCGGTCGATCTCGGCCTGCGTGCGCGGCGGCTGCACCAGCAGCCCCAGGGCGCTGAACGTGGCACGGAACTGCGGGTCCTTCAGCACATGGTCGGCGGCGGCCTGAAGCCTGGCCACGGCTTCGGGCGGCGTCTGCGCGGGTACGGCCAGGCCGAACCAGGTGGCGGCCTGGAAGTTGGGATAGCCGCTCTCGGCCACCGTCGGCACGTTCGGCAGCACATCCAGCCGGCTGCGCCCGGTGACCGCCAGCGCCTTGAGCTTGCCCGCCTTGATATGCGGCAGCGAGGTGCTGACCACATCGACCATCAGCTGCACGTCGTTGGCCAGCAGCGCCGCCAGCGCGGGGGCGCTGCCGTTGTAGGGCACGTGCGTGACGCCGATGCCCAGTTCGGTCTTGAGCATCTCGGTGGCCAGCTGCAGCGCATTGCCCAGGCCCACCGAGGCATAGTTCAGCTTGCCGCCCTCGGCCTTGGCGTAGGCCGCGAACTCGCGGATATTGTTGGCCGGCACGCGGGTGTTGGTGACCACCACCAGCGGGGCCTCGGCGCCGATGCTGAAGATGCGGAAATCCTTGGGCGGATCGTACTGGATCTTCTTGTACAGCATCGGGTTGAGCACCATGCTGCCGTTGGTCGCCAGCACCATGGTGTAGCCGTCGGCCGGCGCGCGCGCCACGCTGGTGGTGCCGATCATGGTGGCGGCACCGGGGCGGTTTTCCACCACCACGGTCTGGCCGAGCTGGCGCGACATGCCGTCGGCCAGCGCGCGGCCGAACTGGTCGGTCGAGCCGCCCGGCGTGTACGGCACCACCAGCTTGAGCGGGTGGTCCGGATAAGCGGCCTGCACGGTCCCGCCCCAGATGGCGAGCGCGCAGCCCGCGCCGGCCGCCAATGCGGCGAGCCAGGCGCGCCTTTTGTTGGCTGCGGTTGCTTTGGTCGGTTCGTTCTGCATCGCGTCTCCTCCTGTCGTGATCGGCTTGTGCTTCGCAGTCCCACCGGTGCGCTCAGACGCGGCGCTGGCGGCCTTCCCAGTATCGGTCGCGCAGCCGGCGCTTGGCGAGCTTGCCGGTTTCGTCGCGCGGCAGTTGCGCCTCGACCACGATGCTGCGCGGCACCTTGAAGCCGGACAGCCGCTGGCGCAGCCAGTCGATGACCTCGGCCTCGCGGATCTCCGCGCCCGGCATCGGTTGAACCATCGCCAGCAGGCGCTCGCCGTACTCGGCGTCGGGAATGCCGAACACCACGCAGTCGGCCACGCCGGGGTAGCGCACCAGCTCATGCTCGATCTCCGCCGGGTAGATGTTGACGCCGCCGGAAATCACCATGTCCGAGGCGCGGTCGCAGATGAACAGGTAGCCGTCGGCATCGACATAGCCCATGTCGCCCAGCGTCACCAGACCGTCGCGATCGATGGCGGCGCGCGCGGCCTCATTGTTGCGGTAGGTGAAGTCCGGGTAAGCGGGCTGGCGCACGTAGACCAGGCCGATCTCGCCGGGCGCGCACTGGCGGCCGTGCTCGTCGAGGATGCGCAGTTGCGCGTCGTCGACCGGCCTGCCGGCGGTGCCCGGACGCGCGGCTGCGTCGGCCGGGGTGGCCACGGTGATCATGCCGGCTTCGCTGGAGGCATAGGTTTCATGGATCACCGGGCCCAGCCACTCCAGCATCGCGCGCTTGACCTCGGGTGCGCACGGCGACCCGGTCGAGGCGACGAAGCGGATCGAAGACAGGTCGTACCTGGCGCGCACCTCGGGCGGCAGCTTGAGCAGGCGCACGTACATGATGGGCACCAGGTAGAGCACGTCGATGCGGTGCTTTTCCACCAGCGCCAGCACCTGTTCGGCGTCGAAGCGCGGCGTCAGCACCAGGCGCTCGGCCATCTGCAGCGCGTTCTGGATAAACGAGCCCGGCGCGCTGTGGTACAGCGGCGCCGACATCAGCGCGCGGCAGCCCGGCTCCAGTCCGTAGGTCTGCCGCACCACCGAACGCATGCGCGCAAGCTGTTCCTCGAGCCCTTCCAGCGGCAGCGCCTGGCGCAGCACGCCCTTGGGCCGGCCGGTGGTGCCGGAGGTGTACGCCATATGGCCGCGCGGCGCCACGCGCGGGCCGTCGTAGGCGGGCTGCTGCGCGAGCCAGGCTTCGTATTCGGTAGCACCTGCCGCGGGACCGCCCACCGACAGCACCGGCATGCCGGCCGGGACCGCGTCGCGCACCGCGGGCAGCAGGTCGTCCTGCACCAGCAGCACCCTGGCGCCGCTGTCGGTCAGCAGGAAGCGGACTTCCTCGGCGGTGAAGTGCCAGTTGATGGGGCAGTAGTAGCAGCCGGCGATGCGGCAGGCATGGACCACGTCGGCATACACCGGGTCGTTGCGCAGCAGGACCGCGATCACGTCGCCCTCCTGCACGCCCAGCGCGCGCAGGCCGCCGGCCAGGCGGGCGCCGCGCGCCAGCAAGTCGTCACCGCTGCGGTGCATGTCTTCATACCAGAGATCCGTGGCCATCCGCTTGTCTCCTTGCCTGTGGGTTTCGTCAGCCGACCACTGTATCGGCGTCGCCGCATATCGACAATCCGGCCCAGTGGAATCACAATGTTGCGCCAGACGTGACAATGCTGCAGGCAATTCCCGATGGACCTGAACCTGATCCAGGCCTTCGTCGACATCGTCGATGCGGGCAACCTTGCCGAAGCCGGGCGCCGGCGCGGCGTCACGCGTTCGCAGGTCAGTCGCCAGCTGCGCGAGCTGGAGCACCAGGCGGGCGCGCAGTTGCTGCGCCGGACCACGCGCCGGCTCGAGCTGACCGAACCCGGCCACGCGCTGTACCAGCACGGCGTGCGCATCCTGCAGGAAGTGGCCTCGGCGCAGGCGGAGATCGACAGCCTGGGGCGAACCCTGCGCGGCCATGTGCGCGTCAGCGTGCCCACCGGGCTGGGTGACGCCTATATCGCGCCGCTGCTGCTGCAGTTCGCGCAGAAGCATCCCGGCATCACGCTGCGCGTGTTCTTTGCCAATCGCGTCAACGACCTGATCGCCGCCGAGATCGACGTGGCGCTGAAGGTCACCTCGGCGCCGCCGCTGGACCACGTGGCGCGCGAAATTTGCGACATCCGCTGGCAACTGTATGCAGCGCCGCAATACCTCGCGCGCATTGCGCCCGTGCAGGTGCCGCCGGATCTCGAAGGCTGCAGCTTCCTGTGTCCGCCCTTCCCCCCGCGGCAGTTCCCGCTGTCGCTGTACCGCGACGGCCAGCGCGTGGACGTGGCGCTGACGCCCACGCTGCAGTCCGAGCACTTCCTGTTCCTGGCGCGAGCCGTGCGCGAAGGCCACGGCATCGGCATGCTGCCGGTCTATATCGGCTGGGAAGAGGTGCGCGCCGGCCATCTGGTGCCGGTGTTGCCGGACTGGCGCCCGGAGGGGCTGGGCAACAAGCTGTTCATCATCACCACGCCCAACCTGCATCCGTCGATGGCCACGCGCGCGCTGATCGGCTTCCTGCGCGAGGAACTGGGCAAGCTCGAGGTATTCCGGGACGCGGTGAAGTAGCCGGCACCGCTGGCCGGTGAACGCACGCTTTCGCGGGTCATGGCATCGGCCCGCCTGCAAACTTGCGATTTGCAAGCTATGCTACAGCCAGCTTGCAAATCGAAAGCAAGCAGCACTCAACGGCGGAGACCCATGCCCCCTACCGATTTCACCGCGATGCCCTGCCCGGTGGCCCGCTCGATGGCCGTGCTGGGCGAACGCTGGGCCATCCTCGTGCTGCGCGAGGCCTTCTACGGCAGCACGCGCTTCGACGAGTTCGAACGCAACCTGGGCATCGCCCCCAACATCCTCAGCGCGCGCCTGAAGACGCTGGTGACGCACGGACTGCTGGCGCGCGTGATGCCCGAGGGCGGCGCGCGCCATATCTACCAGCTGACCGAAAAGGGCCGCGACTTCTTCCCGGCCTACGTGGCGCTCAAGGCGTGGGCCGACCGCTGGATGACCGACGACAAGGGACCGCTGACGCTGCTGCAGGACCGCCGCACGGGCACCGAGATCGCCGAGCCGGCATTGACCCGCGCCGACGGCAGTGCCATCACGCTGGACGACGTGCGCGTATTGCCGGGTCCGGGTGCCGGCCGCTTCCTGCGCAGGCGCTTCGGCGACACCGAGGCCGCAGCGGCCGGGCCGGAGCACGGCCATGACTGACACGCGCGCATTGCCCGCCTGCACCCTGCCCGCCGACGCGGTGCCGGCCACCGAGATCGCCCGCCGCATCGGCAAGCTGGCCGGCCCCACCGCGCTGATTGCACTGCTGCAGGCGGTGGCCCAGCTGATCGAAACCTGGCTGGCCGCGCGCCAGGGCACGGCGGCGCTGGCCGGCTGGGCCGTGGTGCTGCCGTTTGCGCTGCTGTTGCAGCAGATGTCGACCGGGGCCATGGGCGGCGGCGTGGTCGCGGCCATCGCGCGCGCACTGGGCGCCAACAAGCGTGACGATGCCTCGGCGCTGGTGATGCACGCGCTGTGGATCGCCGTGATCGCGGGCCTGGCGTTTGCCGTGGTGCTGGCAGGATTCCCGCACGCGGTGCTGGGCACGGTGGCCGGCGCCACCGCCGCCGAAGCGGGCGCCACCTATGCCATCTGGCTGTTCGGCGCGGGCGCCGTCCCGGCCTGGCTGGCCAACACGCTGGCGTCGGTGCTGCGCGGCGGCGGCCGCCATGCCCTGGCGGCGCGCGTGCTGGCGCTGATGTGGATCGCCTTCCCGCTTTTGTCGTGGCTGCTGGCCGAGCCCGCGGGCATGGGCCTGGCCGGCATCGGCGCGGCGCTGGCGGCGGTATCGTGGGCGGCGGCGCTGGCCATGGCGATCGTGGTGGCGCGCGGCGGCGCGGGCTTCGTGCCGGTGCTGCGGGTGCGGCTGTCGAGGCCGCTGTTCGCGCGCATCCTGTCGGTGGGCCTGGTGGCGTGCGCGCTGGCCTCGGTCGCCAACCTGACCACCATCCTGGTCACCGCGCAGCTGCGCCACCATGGTACCGCGGCGGTGGCGGCCTACGGCATCTCGGCGCGGCTGGAATTCCTGATGATCCCGTTGGCCTTCGGCGTGGGCTCGGCGCTGACGGCGCTGGTCGGCCGCGCCGTGGGTGCCGGCGACTGGCATACGGCGCGGCGCACCGCCTGGGTGGGCGCCTTGCTGGCCCTGGCCATCGCCGGCACCGCCGGCGCCGCCGTGGGCCTGGCGCCGGTGCGCTTTGCCGGCCTGTTCACCAATGACCCCGAAGTGATCGCCATTGCCGCGCGCGCACTGTCGTGGGTGGGACCGGCATTCGGCGGCTTCGGGCTCGGCATGGCGCTGTACTTCGCTTCGATGGGCGCGGGCCGCATGCGCTGGCCGGTGGCGGCCGGGCTGTGCCGGATCGCGCTGGCCGCGGGCGGCGGCTGGCTGCTGGCCAATGTGTTCGGCATGGGCCTGGACGGGCATTTCCTGGGCGTGGCGCTGGGGATCACGGCCTATGGCGTGGTGACGGCGCTGGGGGTCAGGCAGGGGGAATGGTCGGCCCGATGAAGCCGTGACCGGGCCAACATCGCCGGTTTGCTCGCGCTCCCGTGCGGGCGAGGGAGCGTACACAAGGGCAATCGCCGAAGCTGCCCGCCGTGGCAGCCATCGCCTGAAAAGCGCCGGCTCGCCTACCTCGCCAGCACCTTCGCATCCCCCTGCATGCCCGCCTCGCGCACCGCTTGCGGCACCGACGGCCAGCCGCCGCCCAGCGACTTGTACAGCGCGGCGGTGCTGGTCAGCGTGTCCACCTGGCCCTGGATCACCGCCAGTTGTGCGTTGAACAGCTTCTCGCGGGCATTGGTCACTTCAAGGTAGCTCGAATAGCCGCCCTCATAGCGTGCGAAGGCCTGGTCCGCATAGATCGTCAGGCTCTTTTCCTGCTCGCGCAGGCTGCCAAGGCGGGTGCGCGTCTCGGTGCCGTTGGCCAGCGCGGTGTTGACGTCGGCCAGTGCCTCCAGCACCGTGCGCTGGTAGGCCAGCATGGCCTGGTCGCGCTGCGCCGAGGCGGTCTGCACCTGCCCGCGGATGGCGCCGCCCTGGAACACCGGCTGGGTCAGGCCGGCGCCGAATCCCCACACCTGCGAAGCGCTGTGCCACAGCGCTCCCGGCGAGCTGGCGATGGCGCCGAACAAGCCGCTCAGGTTGACCGCCGGCAGGTACAGTGCCTGCGCCGCGCCAAGCTGCGCGTTGGCCGCGATGGCCGACTGCTCGGCCTGCAGCACGTCCGGACGCCGCGACAGCAACGTGGCGGGCATGTCCGCGCCGATGGAAGGCGCCTGCAAGGCTGTCACCGCCTTGCCGCGCTCGATCGGCCCGGGCTCGCGCCCCATCAGCACGGACAGCGCGTTCTCGGTCTGCGCAATGGCGGTGCGCAGCGGCGGGATGCTGGCCTCGGCCACGTAGAAATCGTTCTCGGCCTGCGCCAGCTCCATCTGGGAAATGACGCCGCCCTCGTACCGCTGCCTGAAAATGTCCAGCCCGTCGCCGCGCGAAGCCAGTGTCTGCTTTGCGACGTCGAGTTGCGCATCGAGCCCCCGCAACGTCGCATAGCCCTGGACCACCGACGCCGCCAGCGACAGCACCACGCCGCGGCGGGCGTATTCCGCGTTCCACAGGCTGGCCTCGGCCGCCTCGGCCTGGCGGCGGATGCGGCCCCACAGGTCCAGTTCCCAGCTCGCGTTGGCCAGCAGCTGGTAGGTGTTGCGCGGGCCGTCGAGCCCGGCGAAGGGGGTGCCGTTGAACGTGCCGAGGCGCTGGCGCGCGGCTGACGCCGACAGGTTCAGCTGCGGAAAGAACCCCGAGCGCGCCACCATCAGCTGGCCGCGGAATTCGTCGATGCGCGCCGCCGCAATGCGCACGTCAAAGTTGTTGGCAAGGGCCTCGTCCACCAGCGCGGTGAGCACCGGATCGTTGAACTGGTTCCACCAGTCGCTGTCGGCGGCAATTGCCAGCGGGCCGGTGTCGATGCGGTACTGGGCCACGTCCGGCGTCGCCGGCCGCTGGTAATCCGGGCCGATGGCGCATCCGCCCAGCGCGGCCGCCGCGCAGGCTCCCAGCATCCACGCACGCGCGCTCATGATGGTTCTCCGGCCGATGGCCTGGCCTGGGGCGGGCCGTCGCCCGAGGTCGGCGCCGCACCGCCCGCCGCCTTTTCCCTGGGCTTGCGCTCGGCCAGCACCTCCAGTCCCCAGAAGAACATCGGGATAAAGAACAGCGCAATCACCGTGGCCCCGAGCATGCCGCCGATCACGCCCGTGCCCAGCGATTGCCGGCTCGCCGCCGAGGCGCCGCTGGCGATGGCAAGCGGCACGCAGCCCAGGATGAACGCCAGCGAGGTCATGATGATCGGCCGCAGGCGCAGCTTGGCGGCGTGAATGGCCGCGTCATAGGCGCTGAGGCCCTCCTTCTGCCGCATTTCCACGGCGAACTCGAAGATCAGGATAGCGTTCTTGGCCGCCAGCGCGATCAGCACGGTCAGGCCGATCTGGAAATAGACATCGTTGAGCATGCCGCGCATCAGGATGGCCAGCAAGGCGCCAAACAGCGCGAACGGCACGGCCAGCAGCACGCCGATCGGCAACGACCATTTCTCGTACTGCGCCGCCAGGATCAGGAACACCATCAGCAAGGCGAAGGCGAAGACATAGACCGCCGTGGATCCTGCGGTCTTTTCTTCATAGGCCTGCCCGCTCCAGGCATAGGCGTAGCCGACGCCGAGCACCTCCTGCGCGGTTTCCTCCATGGCCGCGATGGCCTGCCCCGAGCTGTATCCCGGCGCGGCGTCGCCCATGATCTTGGCCGCGGGGAAGTTGTTGAAGCGCGTGACGATGTCGGCGCCAGGGACGTACTTGGTGGTGGTCACCGCCTTGATCGGCACCATCTCGCCCTTCTGGTTGCGCACATAGACGTTGTCCAGGTCCTCGGGACGCGAGCGGTACTTCGGCTCGGCCTGCAGGATCACCTGGAACAGCCGGCTGTTCTTCGGGAACTGGCTTACGTAAAGCGAACCGAACATGGTCTGCAGCGCGGAGTAGACCGCCTCGACCGGCACGCCCTGCGTTTCGGAGCGCTCCCGGTCCACCTCGACCATGAACTGGCGCGAGCGCGAATTGATGGTGGAGTTGACGCCCGTCAGTTCCGGCCGCTGGCGCGCCCTGGCGATGAACTGGTGCACCTTCTCCTCGAGCTGCAGGTAAGTGCCGTCCGCCGTGCTCTGCAGCCAGAACTCGAAGCCGCCCGTGGTGCCCAGGCCGGGGATCGAGGGCGGGTTGATGGGGATGACCGCGCCGTCCTGGTAGGTGGAGAACTCCTTCTTGGCCTTGAGGATCAGGTCCTCGGCGCTCTCGCCCTCGCCGCGCTCGTCGAAGCCCTTGAGCGTGACGAAGAGCGTGCCCGCATTGGCCTTGTTCTGGGAATCGATCAGGCTGTAGCCGTCCACCGTTGCCACCGAGGACACACCGGGCTGCTTCGACAGCCATGCTTCCGCGCGCGACGACAGGTTGCCGGTGCGGTCAAGGCTGGCGGCATCCGGCATCACCACGGCCCCGAACAGGTAGCCCTGGTCCTCCACCGGCAGGAACGACCCCGGAATGCGCATGAACATCAGCACGCTGACGGCGATCATCGCGAGGATGATCGCAATCGACATCGCGGTACGCTTGATGACCACCTGCAGCGACCGGTCATAGCCGGCCACCAGCCTGTCAAACGAATCGTTGAACCAGGTGAAGAAGCGGTTCTTCTTGTGTTCGCCGGGCTTGAGCAGAATGGCCGCCAGCGCCGGCGACAGCGTCAGCGCAACCACGCCCGACAGCACCACCGACACCGCGATGGTGATGGCAAACTGCTTGTAGAGCTGGCCAGTAATGCCTGACAGGAATGCCACCGGAATGAACACTGCCAGCAGCACCAGCACGATGGCGACCACCGGACCGCTGACTTCGTCCATGGCCTTCTTGGCAGCCTCCTTGGGTGGCAGCTTGAACTCGACCATGTTGCGCTCGACGTTCTCGATCACCACGATGGCATCGTCCACGACGATGCCGATCGCTAACACCATGCCGAACAAGGTCAGCATGTTCACCGAGAAGCCGAATGCGCTCATGCCGACAAAGGCGCCGATGATCGACACCGGCACGGCAAGGATCGGCACCAGGGTGGCGCGAAAACTCTGCAGGAACAGGTACACGACCAGGATCACCAGGATCACGGCGTCGCGCAGCGTATGCACCACCTCGTCGATCGATTCCTGCACAAAGGTGGTGGTGTCCAGTGCGATTTCGTATTCCAGCCCCGGCGGGAAACTCTTCTTCAGCTCCGCCAGCGTGGCGCGCACCTGTTTGGAAACGTCCAGCGCATTGGCGCCGGGCTGCTGGTAGACCGCCATCAGCGTGGCCGTCTTGCCCTTGTAGCGGCTGCGCAGCGAGTAATCCTTGGAGCCAAGTTCGGCGTGCCCGATGTCCTTCAGGCGCACCAGCGCGACGTCGCCGGACTGCGCGCGCAGGATCATGTTGTCGAACTCGGCCGGCTCCGTCATGCGGCCTTTGGTGGCGATCGGAAAGGTCAGCTGGACGGCGCCGTCGGTGGGTGACTGGCCGATGCGACCGGCGGAGAACTGCTGATTCTGGTTGGCCACCGCGTTCTTCACGTCCTCGGTGGTGATGCCCAGCGATGCCATGCGGTCCGGCTTCAGCCAGATGCGCATGGCGTAGTCCGGACTGCCGAAGATGGAGGACTGGTTGGCGCCCGGAATGCGCTTGAGCGCATCCAGCACGTAGATGTTGGCGTAGTTGCCGACAAAGGTCTGGTCGTAGCTGGCGTCCGGCGAATAGATGGCGATGACCATCATGAACGCCGACGAACGCTTCTGTACCGATACGCCCTGCGAGGTCACGGCTTCCGGCAGCGTCGGCAGCGCCAGGTTGACGCGGTTCTGCACGTCGACCTGAGCCAGTTCCGGATCGGTGCCGATCTCGAAGTACGTGGTCAGCGTCAGGTCACCCGTCGATGAACTGGTCGAGTTCATGTACATCATCCGGTCGGCGCCATTGACCTGCTGCTCGATCGGCGCGGCGACGTTCTGCGCGACCACTTCCGCGCTGGCGCCCGGGTACCTGGTGGTGACCGTGATCGACGGCGGCGTGATGTCCGGGAACTGGGCGATCGGCAGCTTGGTCAGCGCCACCAGCCCGCCCACGGTGATGACAATGGAGACGACCGACGCAAAGATCGGCCGGTCAATAAAGAAGTGGGCAAGCTTCATGGCTTGCCTCCCGCCGTGGCGGCGGCGGGTGCCGGCGCGGCCGCCACGCCGCTGGCCGCGGCGGGCACGGCGCCTGGCCCGGCCTGCACCGCCTTGACAGGCGCCCCGGGTGCCAGCCGCAGCGTGCCGCTCACGGCAACCCGTTCGCCCGGCTTCAGCCCGGATCGCACCACCCAGTTGTCGCCGGTCCACTCGCCCACGTCGACCACCCGCTGCTGCGCCTTGTTGTCAGGACCGACCACCCATACCGCCTGGCCGCGCTGGGTCTGCACGATCGCTTCCTGCGGCACGGCGATGGCCTTGGCGCGCATCGCGCCATGCACCTTCACGCGCACGAACTGCCCGGGCCGCAGGACGCCTTCCGGGTTGGAGACCTCGGCGCGGACCAGGTAGGTGCCGGTATCCGAGCTGAACGACGCGTCGGCAAAAGCGATGCGGCCGTGGTTAGGGAATGACTTGCCGTCCGCCAGCACGACCACGACATCGAACGCATCCTGCTCGGGGAACTTGATGGCGCCCGATTCGCGCTCGGTGCGCATCTTCAGGACTTCGTTCTCGGACAGGCTGAAATTGACCCACATCGGATCCAGCTTGGCCACATAGGTAAGCAGGCTGTTGGTGGTGTCGATATAAGAGCCGGCCTGCCGCTTGGCAAAGCTGGACAGCCCCGCCACCGGCGACTTGATCGTCGTATAGCCGAGGTTGAGCCTGGCACTGATCACGTTGGCGCGTGCCCCTTCCACGGCGGCGGCAGCGGCCTGGGCCTTGCCGGTGGCGTCGTCGAGGTCGCGCTGGCTCAGGGCGTTGCGCTCGGCCAGCGGGCGCACGCGCTTGAGGTCGGCCTGGGCCGTGACCAGACGCGCCTGCTGCTGCGCCAGCTCTGCCTCGGCGGCCTGAAGGGCCGCCTCGAACGGCTTGCGATCCATCAGGAACAGGGTCTCGCCGGCCTTGACCAGTGCGCCTTCGGTATAGACGCGCTTGTCCAGGAAGCCATTCACCCGCGCGCGGATTTCGACCTGCTGCGAGCTCTGCGTCTGTCCGACAAAGTCGAAGACGATCGGCACATCGCGCAGCGCCACCGTCATGACGCCGACCTCGGCCACGGGCGGCGCGGCCGGCGCGGCTTTCTCCTTGCCGCAGCCGGCCAGTGCCAGAACAGGAAGCAGCCATAGCGCGCCGCGCCAGTTGAACACGCTTTTCACAGGACCCCCCACCAGTAATGTGTTGCGTTGCCGTAGCGCGGCCTGGGCGGCCGGCGCTGCAATTGACCGGCCACCGGGTGAACCTTTCCCCCCCTGTACTCCGGCAGAGTAAGGCCGGGCCCAGTCAGCGCCAATTCAATCTTTCTTGCGCACGTATTAAGTCCTTTCGAGTCGCGCCACGCGCGCGCGCCACCCCATTGTTCTGCGTTCGCGGCGCAGTGTCCGCACAGCGATTGCCGCCGCGGCGATCAGCGCCGGAACCCGCCGTGAAAGCCACCGCCACGCAAACCCCGGCCGCCAAATCCGCCCCCCATGCCGCCGCGCCCTTGCCACTGCTGCGCGGCACCGCTGAAGCGCTGCTGACCCAGCTCGCGCGCCTGGCGCTGCTGGTCCAGCCGGCCGGTGACATCGTTGCCGGCCTGCACCGGCTCCCAGCCGCCGGGGGTGTGCTTCTGCCAGCCGTTGTCGGTGTGCTGGTACACGGAACCGTCATGGCCGGCATACACGTTGCCGTTGTTCCACACCACGGCGTTGTTCTTGTCCGGGTTGGCCACGAAGCCGCGGCTGCCCGCCGCATGCTGGCCAGTCTGGGTGTTGCCGGCGATGCCGGCCTCGGCTGCACCCACACGCCCGGTCTGGGCGTCGTAGCCCGCCACCTGGCGTCCCGCCGCGTAGTCGCCGGTGTAGGTGTTGCCGGCCACGCCGCCGCGCGCGGCGCCTTCGCGCCCGGTCGACGGGTTGGCGAACGACCCCTGGCGGCCCGCCGCATAGTTGCCGGAATACGGATTGAACGCCGCTCCGCGGCTGCCCTGGTAGCGCGCGCCGGTGGCGGCGTTGTAGCCCGCGCCGGCGGTGCCGCGCCACTCCGTGCCGGTCCAGGCGTTCCAGCCCTGCGCGTGGGTGACCGTGCCCTGGCCCCAGCGGCCGTAGAAATTGGCCTGGTTCACGTTGACGTAGTTCCAGTTGTACGGGCCGCCCCACCAGTACGGCCCCCAGTACGGGGAGGCCGCGCCCCAGAACGCGCCCGCGGCGAAGCCGAAGGCAAAGCCCTCTGCCATGCCGATGCCGAAGCCCGCGCCATAGCCGTAGGTGACGGGGTATCCGTAGTAGACCGCGCCCACGTAGGGTGGATAGACATAGCCGGTGCCGTACACGACCGTACCGTCGGCGCTGACCACCACGCCCATGTAGCCGGGGGTGTAGCCGACCACCACCGTCTCGGGCGTGACCGAATAGATGCGCACATAGGTGACGTAGTACACCGGCGAAGTGGGCGGGATGGTGTAGATCG
Source organism: Cupriavidus taiwanensis LMG 19424 (assembly GCF_000069785.1). Taxonomy (NCBI): domain Bacteria; kingdom Pseudomonadati; phylum Pseudomonadota; class Betaproteobacteria; order Burkholderiales; family Burkholderiaceae; genus Cupriavidus; species Cupriavidus taiwanensis. The sequence goes on from NC_010528.1 coordinate 2,985,232, forward strand.
CCGAAGGCACCTCGGTGGCTACCTGCCACGGGCCGGTCGGCGCCGGGGCGGTGAACCAGACACCGTTGGCCACCGCGTAGTAGCGGCTGCCGTCGACCTCGATCACCGGCGTGCCGGTGTTGACCGCATAGCTGAGCGAGGTGCCGGTAATCGGCACGAAACGCGGCGCGCCGTCATACGCCACTGTCAGGCTGGCCTTGCTGCGCGACACCGTGGCGGTCTGCGGGATGGTGGCGGCGATCTCGGCCTCGCGCGCCTGCGGCGTGCCGGGCACGGAGACCAGCACATTGGCCTTGGGATCGGTAGGCGGGATACGGGCAAAGTCCGCCGGCAGCCGGCTGCCGGGCACGTACTGCCACGGGCCGGTCAGCATCGGCGCACGGAACCAGCGCCCCGAGACCAGCACGTAATACTGGTTGGCGGCCGGATCGACAAAGACAGCGTGGTCGGCGTTGGCCATGGTCAGCAGGCTGACGCCGCTGACCGGCGCCATCTGCGGCGCGCCGCTGGTCACGACCAGCTCGGTCGGCCGCGTGGCGAACAGGATGGCCGGGGGCCTGGCCGGCCGCTTGCCGTCGGCGGGCAGCATCGCATCGGCTTTCATGCCGGCCGCCGCCTTGCCGGCCGCGCTCTCCAGCGCCTTGGGCACCGTCGCCAGCACCTCCCAGGCCCCGCCGGCGGATTCGGAGTGATACCAGTAGCCCGCCGCCTTCAGGAACAGTTCGCCGCCGGGCGCGCGCAGCAACAGCGCCCGGCTGTTCAGCGCGCGCTCGTATGGCGTGCCGGGCACGGTGCGCCAGGCCGGTTCGCCGTCGACCAGCACCAGCAGCGTCGGCGTGGTGGCGAACAGGATCTGCGGCGCGTCATTGCGCACCGCCACGCGCCCGGCTTTCGACAGCTGCTGCGACACGGCATAGCTGGCCTGCAGCTGGTCCAGCGGCACCGTCAGCCCGTTGGAAGGCAGGCGCGATACAAGCGCCTGGCGCACGCGGTCGGCATCGTCGGGCCGGGTCGGAACCTCGACGCTGTCAATGGTGATCCGGGTCAGCTGCACCAGACCGGAGGGCTTGTCGATATCGCCGGTGGCCGAGAAATGGACCACGCCGTAAGTGGGCGAGCCCGCCTTCTCGCCCACCGCCACCGCGGCGCGGCCCGACAGGCGGTTGCCCTCCCAGGCCTCGATCTGGGGCTGGTACAGCTCGACATGGTCGGTGGCCGCATCAAAGCTGCGCGGCCAGGTCAGGGGGGCAGCGGCCGCCGCCGGCCTGGGCGGCGTGGCGGCCTGCGCGGCAAGCGGGGCCAGCGTCAGCCAGGCCGCCACGATCAGCGCGCTGGTCTGCTTCATCCAAAACGACATGGGCTTCTCCGGGAGGGGCGCCGCCTGCCGGCCACCGGTACGCGCGGGCAGGATGCTGCACAACAGGCGGCCCATTGCGCGAATCTAAATTAGCCCGTCAGCACGAACAATCCGAATTGAAAACATTCAGGATCCGTCAGAAAAAAAACAGATCGGCCGCCCGGCCCCAAACCGCAACGGTTGCTGTAGGCGTCTGGCATCGGCTAGCCATGCCCGCACCTGACGCGGTGCAGCCGCGGCGGGCGGACGGCCTGGCGGGTATGCATCCTGCATGGCATGCCCCTGCCGCCCGGGCACTTGAAGCCGCCCGGTACGGCCTCATCTGCGAATACTCCACCCTGGCCCCCGCCCATGCCTCCACGCACCACCATCCTGACCGCGGCGCTCGTCACGGCCCTGCTGCATGGCTATATCGGGCTGCGCCTGCTGCCCGCGATGCCGGCACCGATGGCACTCAAGGTCCTGGCGGTGGCCTGGCTGGCCTTGTCGTGCGCGCTGCTGCCGGCCGGACTGCTGGCGCGGCGCGTCAGCCAGCCCTGGTCGGACCTGGTGTCCTGGGTCGGCATGCTGGCCATGGGATTCTTCTCATCGCTGCTGGTGCTGACGCTGGTCCGGGACGTCGCCCTCGCCGCTGCCTGGCTGGCGGGGCAACTGCTCGGCTGGCGCGCGCCAGGCCTGGCCGCCGGCAGCGCCGTGGCGGTGCCGCTGCTGGCCTTGCTGGTGACGCTGGCGGGCTATGTCAACGCGCGCCGGCTGGCGCGCGTGGTCGAGGTCGACGTGCCGGTGCGCGGCCTGCCGGATGCGCTGCACGGCTTCACCATCGCTCAGATCAGCGACATCCATGTTGGCCCCACCATCAAGCGGCCCTACCTGGACCGCATCGTCGACCGCGTCAACAGCCTGCAGGCCGATGCCGTCGCCATCACCGGCGACCTGGTCGACGGCACCGTGCGCGAACTGTCCGCCCACACCGCGCCGCTGGCGCGGCTGCAGGCGCGCCACGGCACCTACTTCGTCACCGGCAACCACGAGTACTACTCCGGTGCACAGCCGTGGATCGACGAACTGCGCCGCCTGGGCGTGCGGGTGCTGATGAACGAGCACGTGGTGCTGCAGCATGACGGCGACGCACTGGTGCTGGGCGGCGTCACCGACTACTCCGCCGGCCGCTTCCACGAAACCCACCGCAGCGACCCGCAGCGCGCCATCGCCGGCGCCCCCGCCGACGCCGGCGTGCGCGTGCTGCTGGCCCACCAGCCGCGCACCGCGCCCGCGGCGGCGCAAGCGGGTTTCGACCTGCAGCTGTCGGGCCATACCCATGGCGGCCAGTTCTGGCCGTGGAACCTGTTCGTGCCGATGCAGCAGCCGTACACCGCCGGCCTGGTGCGGCATGGATCGCTGTGGATCTATATCAGCCGTGGTACTGGATATTGGGGCCCGCCGAAGCGGTTCGGGGCGCCGTCGGAAATTACGCGGGTGAGGTTGGTGCGAGGCAACTAGGAAAGTGCCGTAAAAGAGGAAGACTCTTCGCGGGCTTGAAGCGGCGATTTTGCAAGCTCAGCTACCGGCGGTCAGCGCCTTTGGGCTTTACTTGCCCTTCAGGTTCATCGAGCTGAATGCCTTTCGCGCCAAGTCGGAGATGCGTTTCTTGTTCCGCCTTAGCTCGGCGATTTCGGATTTCGTCAGATGTACGGAAACCGATGAGGTACCCCGCTTCATCCGCGGTGAGGGCGTGGGTGGCAATGCCGAAGATCTTGCGGATTTCATCGCCATACCTCCTTTCCAGTTCACGAATTACCCTTCCGGGTGCCACGAGTCTACCAGAGCGTCCTGCGCATACGAGGACGATTGCTGCGATCACGCCGGCACCGTGACATTGAATATAGTTGGCAAGCTCGGCTAGCGTGCCCCCCATTGTAGTCACGTCGTCGACCAGCACATAGCGCCCATCTGGCACGACATATCCGGAAAAGCTCGCGCGCATATTCAGCCGCTCCATTGGGTCTGCGCCGGTGTGGAATACCTTTGTTGCCTGCACGATGGTTTCATCGACTGATCCGTCCAGGGCATGGTGCAAATACATCGCCAGCACTTGCGGGATGGCATTCTCGCCTGCGGCTTCTTTCGCGTGCGGGGCGACGAAGATGCATGAAGGTGGAAAGGCTTCGTCGAGCAACCTTGCCACCAGCGGCGGCGCAAGGTCGGCAATCAGCTGTATTGCCGCTTCAGCGCTGCCGGCTTTGGCAGCCTTGTAGCTCGGATGCGCCTTGAGTTCGGCATCGGACCGATAGAGGAAATACGGCGAATCGACCGTTCCTGGGAAAGGGTACTCGCGATCCTGCCGAACCTCGAACGGCAGCTTCCTTCGGTGACGTCCAGGTAGCCGCTTTAGAACGAAGAGGTGGATTGACTTTCGCACCCCCCAAACCTATCCGGCATCACACTAATGCCAAAGGTCTGGCAACACGTTTCAGAATTTTCGACAACACATACAGCCAGCACCATAAAAAAACCAGGCCCGCAGACCTGGTTCTCTTGCTCGCTCAGCAGTACTTCACCGCACGATAGGCTTGTACCGGATCCGCTTCGGCTTGGCCCCTTCCTCGCCCAGGCGCTTCTTCTTGTCCGCCTCGTATTCCTGGTAGTTGCCGGGGAAGAACTCGACATGCGAGTCGCCCTCGAACGCCAGGATGTGCGTCGCGATCCGGTCCAGGAACCAGCGATCGTGCGAGATCACCATCACGCAGCCGGCGAACTCGAGCAGCGCGTCTTCCAGCGCGCGCAGCGTTTCCACGTCGAGGTCGTTCGACGGCTCGTCCAGCAGCAGCACGTTGCCGCCGGCGATCAGCGTCTTGGCCATGTGCAGGCGGCCGCGTTCGCCGCCCGACAGCGTGCCGACCTGCTTCTGCTGGTCGCCGCCCTTGAAGTTGAAGCGCCCGATATAGGCGCGCGACGGGGTTTCGTAACGGCCCACGGTCAGCACGTCGGCGCCGCCCGAGATTTCCTCGAACACGGTCTTGGTGCCGTCCAGCGCGTCGCGGCTCTGGTCGACGAAGGCCATCTTCACGGTCGGCCCGATCTTGATCTCGCCGCTGTCCGGCTGCTCCTTGCCGGTCAGCATCTTGAAGAACGTCGACTTGCCGGCGCCGTTCGGACCGATGATGCCGACGATAGCGCCCGGCGGCACCTTGAAGCTGAGGTTTTCGATCAGCATGCGGTCGCCGAAACCCTTGCTGACGTTGTCGAACTCGATCACTTCGTTGCCCAGGCGCTCACCCACCGGGATGAAGATTTCCTGGGTTTCGTTGCGCTTCTGGTATTCCTGGCTGTTCAGCTCGTCAAAGCGGGCCAGGCGCGCCTTGGACTTGGCCTGGCGGCCCTTGGGGTTCTGGCGCACCCACTCCAGTTCCTTGTGCAGCGCCTTCTGGCGCGCCGATTCGCTGGCCTCTTCCTGCTTCAGGCGCGCTTCCTTCTGGTCCAGCCACGAGCTGTAGTTGCCCTTCCAGGGGATGCCCTGGCCGCGGTCCAGTTCCAGGATCCACTCGGCGGCGTTGTCGAGGAAGTAGCGGTCGTGGGTCACGGCCACCACGGTGCCCGGGAAGCGCGTCAGGAACTGTTCGAGCCAGTCGACCGATTCCGCATCCAGGTGGTTGGTCGGTTCGTCGAGCAACAGCATGTCGGGGCGCGACAGCAGCAGGCGGCACAGCGCCACGCGGCGCTTTTCGCCGCCGGAGAGATGTTCGATCTTCGCGTCCCACGGCGGCAGGCGCAGCGCGTCGGCGGCGATCTCCAGCTGCAGTTCGACGTTGTTGCCGTCGCTGGCGGCCAGAATAGCTTCGTACTTGGCCTGGTCGGCGGCCAGCGCGTCGAAGTCCGCGTCCGGCTCGGCGTACGCGGCGTAGATTTCATCGAGCTTCTTGCGCGCCTCGAACACGCCGCCCAGGGCCTCTTCCACCGACTCGCGCACGGTCTGCTCGGGGTTGAGCTGCGGCTCCTGCGGCAGGTAGCCGATGTTCAGGTTCGGCATCGGCGTGGCCTCGCCCTCGATTTCCTTGTCGAGGCCGGCCATGATCTTGAGCAGCGTGGACTTGCCCGAGCCGTTCAGGCCGAGCACGCCAATCTTGGCGCCCGGGAAGAACGACAGCGAGATGTCCTTCAGGATGTGACGCTTGGGCGGAACGATCTTGCCCACGCGGTTCATGGTGAAAACGTACTGTGCCATGGGTGCGTGCTGGTGATGGTGCTGGAGTAGGTGCGGGAATGGCGGAGTGTATCAGGCACGCCGGCGCGCGCAGCCCGGGCCCGGCCAGCTTCGGCCTCCGCCGGTACAATCACAGGTTCGTCTTTCCGCCGATTTTTCAAGCCATCGCCATGATCAAACCCGCCCTGACCCTGAAGTTCAAGTGCAAGAAGTGCACCAAACCCGTCACGCTGTACCTGCAGAAGACCTCGGCGTGCTCGCACATCACTCCGTACCAGGGTTTCTGCAAGTGCGGCGAAATGATGCGCCATGCCACCGGCGACAAGGACGCGGTCGAGTCCTTCGTCAATTCGCTGGACAACAGCTGGATGCATCACCATCACCACCACCACTGAGCCGGCCACCGTGGTGAATGAGACCTGGCGTCCCGCCGCCAAGGACCCGATGCGCTTCCTGGGCGGCTATCCGCCCGGCGTGCTGGAGCAGGTGCGCGAACTGGTCGCCGCCGGCCGGCTCGGCGACCATCTGGCCCGCCGCTACCCGGGGCGCCACACCGTGCAGACCGACCGCGCGCTGTACGCATACACCACGGACATCAAGCAGGAATACCTGCGCAGCGCGCCGCCGCTGCACAAGGTGGGGTTCGATGCGCGCCTGGATTCCGCCCAGCGCGCGCTCGGCCTGCATACCGCGATCTCACGCGTGCAGGGCGGCAAGCTCAAGGCCAAGAAGGAAATCCGCGTCGCCTCGCTGTTCAAGGAGGCGCCGCCGGAGTTCCTGCGCATGATCGTCGTGCACGAGCTTGCCCACCTGAAGGAAAGCGAGCACGACAAGGCCTTCTACCGGCTCTGCGAGTACATGGAGCCGCGCTACCACCAGCTCGAGTTCGATACGCGGCTCTACCTGGCCTGGCGGGAGCTGGAACGCGCCGCTCCCGCCGGCGGCATCGACCCGGGCGCTCAGGCGTCGCAGGCGTAGCGGAACGACCCGTTCAGCGTCCTGGGCAGCACCAGCGTGCGCAGATTGGCCGCCTGGGACTTGGCGCACAGCGCGGCGCGCGTGGCGGCGTCACGGTACTTGGTGGCGTATTCGATCTGGAATACCGGCTTGCCCTGCCCCGTGAACGCGGTATAGGCACCGCACTCGCGGTACTGGAAGCACTGTTCGTTGATGGCGAAGTCAAAGCTCGCGGCCAGCTCGGCCACCTGCCCCACGTCGTTCTTCAAACCGACCGCCAGCCCGCGCGCATGCGCCTCCGCCGCCAGGAAGCGGTTGTAGTCGAGCTGGGTCTCGGCTGTCAGCGGCAGGCCGGGACTGTTGGTATAGCCATCGACATTGTCAGGATCGACCGCATCGCAGCCTTTGCTGACCGCCAGGTCCATGCGCGCCTGCATGATGCGACGCACGTTGGCCGAGCGCGTATCCAGCCAGCGCTCGCCGGCCCAGCCCGACAGCGGGGCGCCCTGGTCCGCCTCGGTAAACTGGTTGAAGTCGGGACGCCAGTCCTCTGAACTGCCCGCCGAGAAGTAGCAGATCACGCGCCGGCCCTGCGCCTTGAGCGCATCGATGGTGGCCTGCGGCGTATCGAACAGGTCGAAGTCATAGGCGGTCACCGCATAGCTGGTATTGAGCCTGCCGGTCAGCTGGATCTGCCAGGTGTCGGTAAGCGCCGGGGCCCAGCGCGTGGTGGCGCTGGTGGTGGTTTCGGTGATGGACCGCGTCGTGGCCGCGGCCGTCGGCGACACCATCTCGGTCTGTCCGCCGTCGCCGCCGCAGCCGCCCAGTGCCAGGCTCAGCGCAACCGACAGCAGCGCCGCTGCCTTCTTCGCATCGTTGCCATGCATATGTTCTTCCCCCTTCCCTGTGATGAACCCCGTTCGAAACGATCGGCCCTGTTGTCGATATGCCGCGGCGGCCGGGCCTGCCGCCGCGGTTCCCGCAATGTAGCGGATTCGCGGCCCGGTCCGGAATGCAGGCCGGCCCCACTGTTCGTGCGGCGCAACACATGATGCGCTTGACCCATGCCGAGGCGCTATGTATAAAGAGCGCGTGGGTAGAAGCGGTCGATTGGACAGCAGCGGTGCAATGCCGCGACGTTCAACTGGAGATTGCTCACTGACGGAGTGTTTCGTCGGTGGCGCAATGGTCCAGACGCTCCCCTGACAAAGACTCCCGATCGCAGCATGCAAGGCCGGCCCCGCGGCGTTGTTCGCGCGCGCGCCTGCCGCATGCGTGTCCAACCTAGTCATTGTTAGGGGATCTCCCATGATCATCGACACCAGCTGTTATCCGACGAACCTGGTGGACCTGGCCTGGCGCCACGACGGCGACCCGTTCACCGGCGAGCGCCTGATCCAGATGATGGACGGCCCGTTCACCATCAACGGCAAGCCGCGCCGCATCGACAAGGCCTTTATCCAGCCGCCGCAGGGCAACACCATCTACACCTACACCGACGGCGTGAAGTCGGGCAGCGAATCGATCGACGCGTACATGGCCTACACCGTCGAGATGGTGAAGAAGTATCCCGACCGCTTTATCGGCTGCTTCGTCTACAACCCGCGCTGCGGCGTGCAGAACGGCGTCAACGCCATCGAGCACTACGTGAAGAAGCTGGGCTTCAAGATGGTCCAGTTCCAGGCCAACATGCACGCGTACCGCCCGGACCGCGCGCTGGACTGGCTGCGCCCGGCGCTGCAGAAATGCGCCGAGCTGGGCGTGCTGGTCAAGCTGCATACCGGCGACGGCCCCTACAGCATCCCGACCGAATGGGTGCCGATGATGAAGGAGTTCCCGACGGTGAACTTCATCATGGCCCACTTCGGCGTGCAGACCGGCGGCGTCTACTGCTTCGAGCCGTTCCAGATGGCGATGGACATGCCCAACGTGTACTGCGAATCGGGCTGGTGCCTGCAGTCGCGCATCGTCGAGTTCGCCAAGGTGCTGCCCAAGCACAAGATCCTGTTCGGTTCCGATACCCCGCCCAACGAGCCCGGCATGTGGCTGCGCCTGCTGGAGGTGCTGTGCTTCGAGCCGCCGCAGGGCCTGAACCTGGATGAAGACACGCTCGAGGACTACCTCGGCAACAACGTCGCACGGATGATCGGCCTGGAGCCGACGCCGGTGCCGCGCACGCTGGAAGAAGCGAAAGCGCGCCTGGCTGCCTGAGCGCAATGCCCGCGCCAACGACAACGGACTCCGGAGCACCCACATGATTATCGACACCCACCTGCACCCGACCAACCTGGTCGACGAAGCCTGGCGCCACACCGGCGAGCCCTTCAACGGCGAGCGCATGCTCAAGATGATGGACGGCCCCTACATGATCAACGGCAAGCCGCGCCGCATCGACATGGGCTTTATCCAGCCGCCGCCGGGCAACACCGGCTACCGCGACGGCAACCGCCGCGGCCGCGAAGGCATCCGCGACTACATGGCGTATATCGCCGAGCTGTGCCAGAAATACCCTGACCGCTTTATCGGCAACTTCACCTTCAACCCGCGCTGGGGCCCGGAAGAAGGCGCGCTGGAGCTGGAATTCCACGTCAAGGAGTACGGCTTCAAGATGCTGAAGCTGCATGCCAACATGCACGGCTACCGGCCAGACCGCGCGCTGGACTGGCTGCGCCCGGCGATGAAGGTCTGCGCCAAGTACAACGTCGTGGTGCTGATCCACACCGGCGACGGCCCATACACGATTCCGACGATGTTCTATCCGATCATCCGCGAATTCCCGATGGTCAATTTCATCATCGGGCATTTCGGTATCCAGACCGGCGGCAACTATTCGTTCGAGGCGTTCTGGATGGCCATGGACACGCCCAACGTGTACTGCGAATCGGGCTGGTGCTTCCAGTCGCGCATCGTCGAGTTCGCGCGCCAGCTGCCGCGCGACAAGATCGTGTTTGGCACCGACACGCCGCCCAACGAGCCCGGCATGTGGCTGCGCGAGCTGGAAATGCTGTGCGGCCCCGCGCCGCAGGGCATGGACCTGGACGAGGACGGGCTGGAGGACTACATGGGCAACAACATCGCCCGGCTGGTCGGCATCGAGCCCACGGCGCCGCCCAGGACGCAGGAAGAGGCCCTGGCGCGGCTGAAGGACACCTACGCCAGCACCCGGTAGTCACTAGCTGTTCGGCAGGCAGGCACGGCACGGCGGCCGGGACCATTCCCGGCCGCCGGGGCAGCCTTCGCCCTGGCCCACCCTGACCTCAGGAGCCGATCCATGAACTCACCCTCAGCGCCCTTCGCCGCCGCGACGCCGGCGCGCCAGCCTTTCCATGACACCTCGCAGGACTTCCACCAGTTCCTGGCCGCCTACCGCGAGGCCTTTCCCGAAGACGTGCTGCATATCCGCGAGCCGGTTGGCGCCGACCAGGACCCGACCGCGCTGGTATGGACGCTCGCTGCGCAGGGCCGTCATCCGGCGCTGCTGTTCGACCATGTCGAAGGCCTGGGCACGTCGCTGGCCACCAACCTGTTCGCCTCGCGCGAGCGCGTGGGGCGCATGCTGGGCGGCGTGCCGCCCGCCGGCATCCATGCCGAATACCAGGCCCGCAGCCGCCGCATGGTGGCGCCGCGCGTGCTGGACAGCGGCGCTGTCACCGGCCATGTCGAGACGCAGCACATCGACCTGCGCACGATTCCGGCGATCCGGCACTTCGCCACCGACCGCGGTCCCTATATCACCAACGCGATCCTGATCGCCGAAGACCCCGACAGCGGCATCGGCAACGCCAGCTACCACCGCTCGATGCTGCATTCGCCCACCGAGATCGCCACCAGCCTGCATTCGCGCGGCCACCTGTGGCGCATGCAGCAGCGCGCCGCCGAACTGGGCCGCCCGTTGCCGGTGGCGATGGTGATCGGCGCGCATCCGCTGTTCATGCTGGCGGGCGCCGCGCGGCTGCCGTTCGGCGTGGACGAGCGCCATGTCGCCGGCGGGCTGTTCGGCGCGCCACTGGAAGTGGTACGCACGCCGCGCCACGGCATCCTGGTGCCGGCGCATGCCGAGATCGTGCTGGAAGGCGTGATCGATCCCGAGGCGCGCGTCGACGAAGGCCCGTTCGGCGAGTTCACCGGCTATTCGTCGGACCGCTCGACCAACAACCTGCTGCGCGTGCAGAGCGTGATGCGGCGCACGGACGCGTGGCTGGTCGACGTGGTCGGCGGCAACTCGGCCGAGCACCTGAACCTGGGCCGGATCCCGCGCGAGTCCGAGATGGTGGAAAAGCTGCGCGAGCGCTTCCCCGGCGTCACCGCGGTGCACTACCCCAGCTCCGGCACGCATTTCCACGCCTACGTGGCGCTGCGCCAGAGCCGCCCCGGCGAAGCGCGCCAGGTGATGCTGGGGCTGCTCGGCTGGGACCCGTACCTGAAGACGGTAGTGGCTGTGGATGAAGACGTCGACATCACCCGCGACGAGGAAGTGCTGTGGGCCATGGCCACGCACCTGCAGCCGCACCTGGACGTGGTGGTGGTCGATGGGCTGCCCGGCAGCGCACTGGACCCGTCGGCATCTGGCGTCGGCACGACATCGCGCATGGGGCTGGATGCCACGCGCGGGCCGAGTTTCGACGGCATCCGCGCGCGCATCGATCCCGCCGCGATGGCACGCGCGGCCGCGCTGCTGGCGCGGCTGGAGCGTGCGGCATCGCACGTGCCGTGAGGCGCGGCTCAGGGATAACCCGCTGAAAACGGCGGATTCATCGTTTCACCCGATCGATAAATCCGCCGGGAACGTTGTACCTTCCCTGCGCCGCTGTCATGCTGGATTGACAAGACAGGACAGGCGCGGGCTTCGCACGAGAGGATGGCAGGACCATCCCGCAAGAGGAAGCGCCGGCACCTTGGCGACACGTTAGCGCAATGCGCAACCGGCGTGATACCGACCAAAGGAGACAGCATGAACCCCACCCTGCCTACGCAAGGGAATGCCGCCGTGCATCCCGTCGACGAGGTCCTGCCACCGCCGCGCCTGCTGGCCCTGGGCCTGCAGCATGTGCTGGTGATGTATGCCGGCGCCATTGCCGTGCCGATGATCATCGGCGGCGCCCTCAAGCTGCCCAAGGACCAGGTTGCCTTCCTGATCGCCGCCGACCTGTTCTGCTGCGGCCTGGTGACGATGATCCAGAGCATCGGCATCTGGAAGGTCGGCATCCGCCTGCCGGTGATGATGGGCGTCACCTTCACCGCGATCGCGCCGATCATCGCCACCGGCTCCAATCCGTCGCTGGGGCTGCCGGCGGTGTTCGGCGCGGTGATGGTGGCGGGCGTCTTCACTTGCTTTGCCGCGCCCTATGTCGGCAAGATGGTGCGCTGGTTCCCGCCGGTCGTGACCGGCACCGTGGTGCTGGTGATCGGGATCTCGCTGATGCGGGTCGGCATCAACTGGGCGGCGGGCGGCAACCCCACCCTCAACACCGCGGCCGGTCCGGTGCCCAACCCCAATTTCGGCTTGCCGGTGAACATTGCCATCGCCACCGCGGTGCTGTGCACGGTGCTGGCGCTGGTGGCGTTCGCGCGCGGCTTCCTGTGCAACGTGGCGGTGCTGATCGGCATTGCGGTGGGCTTCGGCATTGCGCTGGCGCTGGGCAAGGTCAGCTTCGACGGCCTGCACGGCGCGCACTGGGTCGAGTTCATCACGCCCTTCCACTTCGGCTGGCCCACCTTCGACGCCATGACCTCGGTCACGCTGTGCGTGGTGATGATCGTGATCATGATCGAAGGCGTGGGGCAGTTCCTGGCGCTGGGCGAGATCGTCGATCGCCCGGTCGACTCCGAAGACCTGGCGCGCGGCCTGCGCGCCGACGGTGTCGGCGCGATGGTGGGGGCGGTATTCAACACCTTCACCTACACCTCGTACGCGCAGAACGTCGGGCTGGTGCAGGTTACCGGCGTGCGCAGCCGCTGGGTCTGCGCCACCGCAGGCGGCATCCTGATCGTGCTGGGCTGCCTGCCCAAGCTGGCCTTCTTCGCGGCATCGATCCCGCAATACGTGCTGGGCGGCGCGGCGCTGGTGATGTTCGGCATGGTCGCGGCCACGGGCGTGCGCATCCTCGGCCATGTGGACTTTGTCGAGAACAAGAAGAACGCCTACATCGTCGCCGTCAGCGTGGCGCTGGGCATGATCCCGCTGGTGTCGGACAAGTTCTTCGCGCAAATGCCCGAGCTGCTGGCCAAGTTCTGCCAGAACGGCATCCTGCTGGGCACGCTGGCCGCGGTGCTGCTGAACCTGTTGTTCAACGCGCGTTCGCCGGCCCCCCGGCCTCACGGGCTGGCCAAGGAGCCGGCATGACCTAGTCAGCCCGCCTCAGTAAGCTTGGCGCGATAACGCATCAGCAGGTCGCGGAAAGCCTGCGCCGGCGGCGACAGCGACCGGTCCGCGTGCACCAGCAGCGAGATCTCGCGGTGGATCACCGGATCGGTCGGCATCACCGTAGCCAGCCCCAGCGCGCCGGTCAGCCGCGTGACCGCGGCGCTCATCACGGCGATGCCCAGCCCGGCGTCGACCATGCCCACCATGGTCAGCGGCAGCAACACCTCGTGCACCCGTTGCAGCGTGATGCCGCGGGCGGCCAGCGCGGTGTCCAGGCAGTCGCGGATCGGGTTGCCCTTGTGCGGCCCGATCACCGGCAGGCCGGCCACGTCCTCCCAGCGCAGCGTCTTGCGCCGGCGCAGCGGATGGTGCGCCGGCATCACGATGACGAAGGCATCGTCCATCAGCCGGTGCGCGCTCAGGTCCGGCTGGCCCTCCGGGATGGTGCCGATGCCGAAGTCGACTTCACCCGAGCTGACCATTTTGGTCACTTCATGCTCGGACACATCGTGCAGCTCCACCTTCACGCCCGGATGGCTGACGCAGAACTCGCGGATCACGCGCGGCAGCATCAGCGCCGCCTGGATCGACGATGCCGCGATCGACACGCGCCCGCGTCCCAGCGTGCGCAGCTCGCTGGAGTTCTCGATCACGCTGTCGATATCGGCCACCGCCTTCTTCACCAGCGGCAGCAGTTCCGCGCCCGCCTGCGTGATGTGCAGCTGGCGCGTGTGGCGGTCGAACAGCTTCAGGCCGAGGTTGGCTTCCAGCTCGTGGATCAGCGCGCTGACCGACGACTGCGACAGGTCCAGCTTTTCGGCGGCGCGGGTGAAGTGGCGCTCCTGCGCCACGGCGATAAACGCGCGCAGCTGGCGCAGCGACACGTTCATGTTGCTGAGGTTGGGCACGTTGTCTACCTCCGGGATCTCGGGGTGCGCGCTCTGCGGCGCGGTGTGCGGCGAAGAGGCAGGGCTTTCGCGGCGCGTCTGATTCAGAGGGTAACACGATCAATTAATCCGTTTGCGGGTCTTTACCGATGAAGTCCGTCCGCCCATGATGGGTTCAACGGCGCGCGCCCCACACCGCCTCGGCAAGTCCGGCAGCCGCCGCCGATGGCACAGACCAGGAGGAGCAATGAGAGCGTTTGAGTATTTCGAACCGGCGACGCTGGCCGAAGCCTCGGCCATGCTGCACCGGTGCGGCGGCAAGGCCAGCGTGCTGGCCGGCGGCACCGATCTGCTGGTGCAGATCAAGGAGTCCGTGCGCAAGCCCGAGCAGGTCATCAATATCAAGAAGATCCCGGGCATGGACGTACTGACCTTCGATCCGGTCAACGGCCTGCGCATCGGCGCGCTGGTGACCACGCGCGCGGTCGAGACCTCGGGCTTCGTGCAGCGCCACTACGCCGGCCTGGCAAAGGCGGTGACCGACTTCGCCTCGATCCAGGTGCGCCATCGCGCGACCGTGGTCGGCAACGTCTGCCGCGCGTCGCCATCGGCGGATTCGATCGCGCCGCTGGTCGCCGACGGCGCCTCGGTGCACCTGTACGGCATGTCCGGCTCGCGCGAGCTGCGCGTCGAGGACTTTGTCACCGGCGTCGGCAAGACCGCCATTGCGCCGGACGAGATCGTCACCCGCATCACCGTGCCGGCGCCGCGCCCCCACACCGGCAAGGTCTACCTCAAGCACGGCCGCCGCGTGCAGATGGAACTGGCCACGGTCGGCGTCGCGGTATCGCTGACGGTCGAGAACAGCCACTGCGCCGACGTCGGCATCGTGCTTGCCGCAGTCGGCCCGACCCCGGTACGCGCCATGCGTGCCGAACAGGTGCTGCGCGGCCAGCGCGTGAGCGACGCCCTGATCCTGCAGGCCGCGCATGCCGCCATGGACGAAGCCCGCCCCATCAGCGACGTGCGTGCCAGCGAAGCCTACCGGCGGCAGATGGTCAGCGTGCTGACCCGCCGCGCCCTGGAACAAGCCCTGGAGTCCGCGACATGCGAAAAATAATCGAACTCGTCATCAATGGCGAGCCGCGCGAGCTGGCGGTCGAGCCGCACAGCACCCTGCTCGACGCCCTGCGCAACGACGCCTGCCTGACCGGCACCAAGAAGGGCTGCGACGTCGGCGAATGCGGCTCGTGCACCGTCATCATCGACGGCAAGACGATGAACAGCTGCCTGGTGCTGGCGCCGGAAGCGCACGGCTGCCACATCACCACCATCGAAGGCGTGCAGCCCGCGCCCGACACCGTGCACCCGCTGCAGGAGCAGTTCATGCGCTGCGGCGCCGCGCAGTGCGGCTTCTGCACGCCGGGCTTCGTGGTGATGGCCAAGGCGCTGCTGGACGAGAACCCGCATCCCACGCGCGACGAAATCCGCTTTGCCATTGCCGGCAATATCTGCCGCTGCACCGGCTACACCAAGATCATCGAGGCCATCGAGCAGACCGCCGCGGGCATGGACCCCGACGGGTACGAACACCGTACCCGCGCCAGCGAGGAGGCATGATGACCCACGCCGTGATCGGACACAGCGTCAAGCGCACCGACCTGCTCGACAAGGTCACCGGCAACGCGAAATACGTTGCCGACA
This sequence comes from Cupriavidus taiwanensis LMG 19424, assembly GCF_000069785.1. NCBI lineage: Bacteria > Pseudomonadati > Pseudomonadota > Betaproteobacteria > Burkholderiales > Burkholderiaceae > Cupriavidus > Cupriavidus taiwanensis. Next base: position 3,000,702 of record NC_010528.1, read on the forward strand.
TGCCCTTCCCCGGCCTGCTATACGGCAAGATCAAGCGCAGCAACGTCGCCCACGCCCGCATCCGCCGCATCGACACCTCGCGCGCGCTGGCGTTGCCCGGGGTCAGGGCCGTGCTGACGCACGAGAACGTGCCGCGCGTGCTGCATGCCGGCTCGCCGCACCCGAGATCCGCGTCGGTGACCTGCGACCAGTACATTCTGGACTACAAGGTGCGCTACTGGGGCGAGGGTGTGGCCGCGGTGGCGGCGGTCAGCGAAGAGATCGCCGAGCGCGCGCTCGAGCTGATCGAGGTCGAATATGAAACGCTGCCCGCGGTCTTCACCACCGAAGACGCGGAGCGCTCCGACGCGCCGCGCATCCATGACCGAGAGCCCGGCGGCAACCTGGTGCTGCCGCCCGTGATCGTGCAGCGTGGCGACGTGGAGGCCGGCTTTGCCGAAGCCGACTTCATCCTCGAAGGCGTCTACGAGGGCGGCCGTCCCACCCCCGCGTACATGGAGCCCAACGTGCTCACGTGCAGCTGGGACGGCAACGGCAACCTGACGGTGTGGATCTCCACCCAGACCGCCTTCATGGTGCGCGGCATCATGGCCGAGGTGCTGGGACTGCCGCTGCACAAGGTGCGCGTGCTGGTCGACCACATGGGCGGCGGCTTCGGCGCCAAGCAGGACCTGTTCCAGCATGAGTTCCTGTGCGCGCTGCTGGCGCGCGAGACGCGCCGGCCGGTGCGCATGGAGTACACGCGCGAGGAGACCTTCCTCGGAGGCCGCACGCGCCACCCGGCCAGGATCTGGCTGAAGCAGGGCTTCCGCAACGACGGCACCATCACCGCGCGCCAGGCCAGGGTGGTGTTCAACTCCGGCGCCTACGGCTCGCACGGCCCCGGCGTGACCAACGTCGGCACCGCCGCGCTGGTGTCGCTGTACCGCTGCGACAACGTGCTGCTCGAAGGCCGCTGCGTCTACACCAACAGCCCCATCGCCGGCGCTTTCCGTGGCTATGGCGTGGTGCAGACCTACTACGCGCTCGACGTGCAGATGGACGAGGCCGCCGCGCACCTGGGCATGGACCCCGCCGAACTCAAGCTCAGGAACGCCGTGCGCGAAGGCGATATCGCGCCGTCGAACCATCCGCTGATCGGACACGGCCTCGAGGCCTGCATCGAAAAGGGCATGGCACTGCTCGACTGGCCCGCGCTGCGCCGCCGCCCCCGCGACACCACCGGCCCGGTCCGCACCGGCTGGGGCCTGGGGTGCGAGATGCACGGCAGCAGCGCCTATCCCGGCATCAAGGAACAGGGCAACGCCATCATCAAGATGAACGAGGACGGCACCGTGGTACTGCTGACCGGCGCGGCCGGGCTGGGGACCGGTGCGCATACCGCGCTCGCGCAGATCATCGCGGAAGAACTGACCTTGCCATTCGAAGCGGTATCGGTCGTGCACGGCGACACCGACGTGGTCCCCTGGGACATCGGCGCCTTTGCCAGCCACACCACCTACATGGTCGGCAAGGCCGCGCAGATGGCGGCCGGCGAGATCAGGCGCCAGCTGTTCGAGCGCGCCGCGAAGCTGATGGAGTGCGAGCCCGAAGCCCTGACGCTGGCCAACGGCATCATCGCCGTGCGCGACCGCGACGGCCCCACGCTGACGGTGCGCGAGGCGGTGATGCCGCGCAAGGGCATTCCCGCCGCGCAGCTGGTGGGCACCGCCACCTATCACCCGACCAAGTCGTATTCGTTCGCGGCGCATTTTGTCGAAGTCGCGGTCGATACCGAGACCGGCTTCATCACCGTGCGGCAGGTGGTGCCGGTGCACGACGTCGGCAAGGTGATCCACCCGGTGGCGGCGGCGGGCCAGATCGAAGGCGGCATCCAGCAAGGCATCGGCCACACGCTGTACGAGGACTACCAGATCGACATGCGCACCGGCCGCTCGCTCAACGCCAACTTCGTCGACTACAAGATGCCGCTGGCAATGGATATGCCGGAGATCCGCACCGTGATCCTCGAAGCCGCGCCGGATCCCGGTGGCCCGTTCGGTGCCAAGGGCGTGGGCGAAGACCCGATCGTCGCGATCGGGCCGGCGATCGCCAACGCGGTGTTCGATGCCATCGGCGTGCGCTTCCGCCACTACCCCATCAAGCCGGAGCAGGTGCTGCAGGCGCTTGCCGAAAAGGCGGCGCGGGAAGGCAGGCAACCATGACCCATCCGCAACGCCTGGTGGTCGCCATCACCGGCGCCAGCGGCGCGGTGTACGGCGTGCGCATGCTGCAGGCACTGGCGGCGCTGGACGGCTGGGAGACCCACCTGGTCTGCTCGCCGTCCGGCCTGCTCACCGCCCACCATGAACTGGGCCTGCAGCGTCCGCAGATCGAGGCCATGGCCGACGTGGTGCACAACGTGCGCGATATCGGCGCCGCCATCGCCAGCGGCTCGTTCCGCTGCGACGGCATGGTGGTGGCGCCCTGCTCGATGCGCACGCTGGCCGCCATCGCCACCGGGCTGGCCGACAACCTCGTTACGCGCGCCGCCGACGTCATGCTCAAGGAGCGCCGGCGGCTGGTGCTGCTGGCGCGCGAGACGCCCTTCCACCTGGTGCACCTGCGCAACATGACCACGGTGACCGAGATGGGCGCCATCGTGCTGCCGCCGGTGCCGGCCTTCTATGCGCATCCGCAATCGGTGGACGACATCGTCGACCACACCGTGGGGCGCGTGCTGGACCTGTTCGGCGTGCCGCACGACGGGCTGGTGGCACGCTGGCAAGGCCTGCGCCCCCACGTGGCCACCGCTTGACAACGACTTCCGCCTCGCGCCCGCGAGGAACGCAGTACCCAATCAGGAGACAACATGAACGCACCTGCCGTCGCACAACAGCCGCCCATCCCGGTCACCATCCTTACCGGCTTCCTCGGCTCGGGCAAGACGACGCTGCTCAACCACATCCTGACGCAGAAGCACGGCCACCGCATCGCCGTGATCGAGAACGAGTTCGGCGAGGTCGACGTGGACTCCGACCTGGTGATGACCTCGGACGAAGAGATCTACCAGATGACCAACGGCTGCATCTGCTGCGTGGTCGATGTGCGCACGGACCTGGTGCGCATCCTGCAGAAGCTGCTGGAGCGCCCCGAGCGCTTCGACCATATCCTGGTCGAGACCAGCGGCCTGGCCGATCCGACCCCGGTGGCCGCCACCTTCTTCATGGATAACGAAGTCGCCAGGCAGGTCACGCTCGACGGCATCCTGACGCTGGTCGATGCGGTGCATATCGAAAGCCATCTCGACGACCCCCAGCTGACCGGCTTCGACAACCAGGCCGTCGACCAGATTGTCGCGGCCGACCGCGTGATCCTGAACAAGACCGATCTGGTCGACGCCGCGCAGCTCGACCGGCTGGAGGCCCGCATCCACCGCCTGAACGAGGGCGCGCAGATCCTGCGCTCCAATTTCGCGCAGGTGGACCTGGGCAAGATCCTCGGCATCGGCGGATTCACGCCGGGCACGATCCAGGCGGATGCGCACGACGGCCACGCGCACGCGCATGCCAACCCGGATCGTCATCATGACCATGACCACCACGATCATGTCTGCGACGAACACTGCGACCACGCACACGATGACGATGCGCACGGCCACCGCCACGATCCGTCGGTGACCTCGGTCTCGCTGGTGTTCGACCAGCCGTTCGACCGCCAGCGCCTCGAGCACGGCCTGAAGGCGCTGCTGGCCGCGCAGGGCGACGATGTGTTCCGCATGAAGGGGATCGTCGCGGTGGAGGGCGATGACCGCCGCTACGTGCTGCAGGCGGTGCACCGGCTGATGGACTTCCATCCCGCCGAGGCTTGGGGCGCGGAACCGGCGCAGAGCAAGTTCGTGTTCATCGGCCGCCATCTCGACAAGCTGCGGCTGCAGACCCTGCTCAAGGTGTGCCTGCCGGTGGCGCAGGCCGCCTGATCGCGCTGTCGACGGCGGGACTGGCTTGCCGTCAGTCCCGCTGCGATGCTGCCGCGCGCAACGTCTGCGACGGCAGCTCGCCAAACTCGCGCCGGTACTCGCGCGAGAACAGGCTCAGGTGGGTAAAGCCGTGCCGCAGCGCGACCGCGCCGACCATGCCCTTCTCTTGCCGCGCGCGCTGCAGGTCTGCGCGCGCGCCATGCAGCCGCAGCAGCCGCAGGTACTCCATCGGCGTGGTGTTCTTGCTCTTGCGGAAGCCCAGTTGCAGCGTGCGCGCCGACACGCCGCAATGCGCGGCGATCTGCTCCAGCGTCAGCGGCTGGTCCAGGTTGGCGCGCAGGTAGGCAATGGCGTGGCGCACGCAGTCCGGCAGCACCGCCTCGAAGCGGCGCGGCAGCATATTGTCGTCCGCGGCAAAGCGGTCGAGCAGCAGCGTCGACAGCACGATGCGCTCGATGCTGGCATCGACCGCCGGCACGCCGCTGCCTTCGCGCCGCACGCGCGTTTCCGCGCGGAGGTAGCCGACCAGCGCCTGCCAGCGCCCGGCGCGGCCATCGTCCGCCACCGGCTGCATGTCGAATTCAATCGGCGCTGGCGGGTCGAAGCTGAACTGCTGCCGAAACGCCTCTTCGATCAGCTGGCGGCGGATCACCACGCTGAAGCGCTCGCAGCCCGGATCCAGCGACAGCGTGGTCGGCACCGTGGGCGAGAACACGAAGGTCGCGCCCGGCGGCATCAGCATCGCGCCACGCGGGGTCTCCACGCGGCACGTACCGGCCAGCACGGTCTGGATCACGAACTCGTCCTTGTTCGGCTGCGGCTCGATCTGCACCGCCTGGTTGTAGGCGATGGTCACCAGCGTCAACCTGCCGATGGTGCTCGTATCGATGCGCGCATCGAGCGCCGCATCGTCCTCCGCCGCGCGCAGGCGCGTGGGGCCGAACACGCGTCCGGACAGCGACTGGATGCGATCGAGGTCACCGCCGCGAGAGACTGGCGAGCGCGGGGCTGCGGCGGACCATGCTGCGGTGGGTGACATAGCGTTGAATCAGGAAGGGAAAGCGTTACGGCGATGACGCCTGAACATCCGACGTCTTTCTCCCCTCTCCCGCTTGCGGGAGAGGGGCGGGGGAGAGGGCAGGAGCTTGCAATTGCGATGCAGTATCAAAAGCCACCGGCGCAATGGCTCCCAGCCATACATACCACCTCGCTTTTGCACACGCCTGCCCTCTCCCCCAACCCCTCTCCCGCGCGCGGGAGAGGGGAGCAAACAAGCGGACCACGACCAGCGCATCCATCCTATGACCACCCCCGCCCTCACGCAACCCAAGGGAAACCCCTGATCCCCCCGGCGCGCATTTTGCAAGCCCGCTTGCGGCCCGGTGCCAGGGCCTTCGCAATAACGCTATGACGGCATGCCGCGCATCACTACTGTGCATGGCATGCGTGGGCCATGCGCCGCGCATGGCACCGTGACGGACCGAGCCCGGCAACCACAGACCGGGCCAGCCGCCGCCGGCATGGCGCACTTTCCCCAGCACGCGGCAGGAGACAACATCATGCAACCAGCGGTTCATCCCGTCGACCAGATCCTGCCGGCGCGCGCCATGGCGTCGCTCGGTTTCCAGCACATGCTCGTCAGTTACCTCGGCGCCATCGCGGTGCCGATGATCGTCGCCGGCGCGCTCAAGATGACGCCCGCCCAAACCACCATGCTGATCAGCACCGCGCTGTTCACGTCCGGCATCGCCACGCTGCTGCAGACCGTGGGCTTCTGGAAGTTCGGCGTGCGCCTGCCGCTGATGCAGGGCGTGGCGTTCAGTTCCGTGGGGCCGGTCATCGCCATCGGCACCGACCCCACGCTGGGCTTCAACGGCGTCTGCGGCGCCATCATCGCCGCGGGCGTGATCGCGATGTTCCTCGCCCCGGTGATCGGCAAGCTCAAGCGCTTTTTCCCGCCGGTGGTGAGCGGCTGCACCATCACCGCGGTGGGCCTGTCGCTGTTCCCGGTTTCGTTTCACTGGTTTGGAGGCGGAAGGGGCGCGCCGGATTTCGGCGCGCCCATCTTTTTCCTGGTCGCCTTCGGCGTCGTGGCACTGATCCTGCTGATCAACCGGCACGGCGGCGAACTGGTGCGCAACCTGTCGGTGGTGATCGGGCTGCTGGTCGGCGGCGCGGTGGCGTGGATGCTGGGCATGGGCAGCTTCGATGAAGTCGCGCGCGCGCCGTGGTTCACCATGGTGACGCCGTTCGCGTTCGGCATGCCCACCTTCAACATCGGCGCCATCACCACCATGGTGATCGTGATGGTGGTGCAGATGGTGGAATCGATGGGCCTGTTCGTTGCCGTCGGCGACATCGTCAAGCGCCCGCTGACGGAGCGCGACGCCACCCGCGGCCTGCGCGCCAACGGCCTGGCCAGCGCCATCGGCGGCATGTTCGCGGCGTTCCCCTACATCGCCTTCATGGAAAACGTGGGGCTGGTGATCGTTACCGGCGTGCGCAGCCGCTGGGTGGTTGCCACCTGCGGCGTGATGCTTTGCGCGGTGGCGCTGGTGCCCAAGATCGGCGCGCTGTTTGCATCGATCCCCGCCGCGGCGCTGGGCGGTGCCACCATGGTGATGTTCGGCGTGGTCGTCGCCGCCGGCATCAAGACGCTGGGCGAGGTGGACTATGAGCACAACGCCAACAACCTCTCCATCGTCTCCATCACGCTCGGCTGCGCGATGATGCCGGTGATGCTGCCCGGCATGCTGGAGAAACTGCCCGGCTTCCTGCAACCCTTCGTCCACAGCAGCGTGATCATCGCCTGCGTGGTTTCCGTGGTCCTCAACCTGATTCTCAACGGCCTGCCAGCGCGTGAAGCCGACGAGCTGCCCGCCAGTGCCGACAACGTCCAAGGGGTCTGAAAACATGGTGCACAACACCAACGCCACCACCGCGCCGGCCGGCGCCCTGCTGGTCCGCAACGCTGCCGCCGTGATGACCGGCCGTGCCGGCAATGCCGCGCGCGCCGGCGCCGCCGACATCCGCATCCGCGACGGCCGCATCGCCGAGATCGGCGCCGTCCTGCCACGCCACGACGGCGAAGCCGTGCTCGACGCCACGGGCTGCGTGGTCTACCCAGGCTGGGTCAACACCCACCACCACCTGTTCCAGAACCTGCTGAAGGCCGTGCCCAGCGGCATGAACGTCGGGCTCGAGCAATGGCTGGCCGCGGTCGCCTACCCGCGCCTGGCGCGCTTCACCCCCGAAATCTTCCGCACCGCGGTGCGGCTGGGCATGGCCGAGTTGCTGCTCTCCGGCACCACCACTTGCGCCGACCATCACTACCTGTATCACCACGGCCACGGCGCGGAAACCGGCGACGTGCTGTTCGAAGTCGCTGAAGAGCTGGGCATGCGCCTGGTGCTGTGCCGAGGCGGCGCGATCCAGTCGGCCTCCGATCATCCCGGCATGCGCGCCACCGCGCTGGTGCCCGAGACGCTGGACGAAATGCTGGCCGATATCGAGCGCCTGAAAGCCCGCTACCACGACGCCGCCGCCGACGGCCTGCGCCGCGTGGTGGTGGCCCCGACGACCCCAACCTTCTCGCTGCCGCCCGCCCTGCTGCGCGAACTGGCCGCCTTTGGCCGCGGCATGGACCTGCGGCTGCATTCGCACCTGTCCGAGACCGACAACTACGTCAAATTCTGCCGCGAGAAATACCAGTGCACGCCGGTGCAGTTCGTCGCCGACCACGACTGGCTGGGCCCCGACGTCTGGTTCGCGCACCTCGTCACCGTCAACCCGGAGGAAGTCCGCATGCTGGCCGTGACCAACACCGGCATGGCCCATTGCCCCGTCAGCAACGCCCGGCTGGGCAGCGGCATCGCGCCGGTGCGCGCGATGGCAGATGCGGGCGTGCCGATTTCACTCGGCGTCGATGGGGTCGCCTCCAATGAATCGGGCAGCATGGTGCACGAGGCCAACTTCGCCTGGCTGGTGCACCGCGCCCTCGGCGGCGCCGCGCAAACGCGCGTTGAGGAAGTGATTCATTGGGGCACTGCTGGTGGTGCGCAGGTTCTGGGGCTGCCCGGTATCGGGACGCTTGCGCCGGGGCAATCGGCGGACCTGGCAATCTATGACGTCAGCGGGCTGCGGTTCCATGGGTTCCATGACATCGGTACCGCGCCGGTCGCGGCTGGCGAGCCGACGCCGGTCAGGGATGTGCTGGTGCGGGGGCGGCAGGTGGTGCGGGATGGGGCGGTGGTGGGGCTGGATTTGGAGAAGTTGAGGAGGGAGGCGCGGGAGGCGTTGGTGGGGTTGGTGGATTGAGGGGGATTGGTGTCGCTGCTGGAGCAGCAGAGCGAATGCGCTGGGATGCGCTCGGCGGCAGAGCCCGAAACCCGCAGTGCCGAGCCACCCAAAATCTAATCACAAGAACCCAGTCGAGAACCAGGGCACCAACGTCAGCAACACCAGCGCCACAAGCAGCGCCGCCATATGCGGCCACACCTTTGGCATCGCCACGTCCGGCGACACGCGGCCGATCGCGCAGGCCGCATAAAACCCCACGCCAAAGGGTGGCGCGAACAGCCCGAGCCCCATCGCAAAAATCACCACCATGGCGTAGTGCACCTCATGCACGCCGACCAGCTTCGCAATCGGGAACAGCAAGGGCCCGAACAGCACAATCGCAGGGATGCCTTCCAGCAGACTGCCGAGCATGACGAACGCCAGCGCCGATACCAGCAGGAAGCCGGTCTTGCCGCCGGGGACAGCCGACAGGATTTCGACCAGGTCTTGCGCGAAGCCGGACTGGGTCAGCGCCCAGGCCATCGCGGTGGCGCAGCCCACGATCAGCAGGATCGCCCCGGACAGCGCCGCCGTGCCCAGCAACATTGGATATATCCGGCGCCAGTCGAACTGGCGGTACACCAGGACCCCTGCCACCACCGCATAGAAGATGCCAATGGTAGACACCTCGGTGGCGGTGGCCACGCCCTCCACCACGGCGGTGCGAATGATGACGGGCAGCGCCAGCGCCGGCAGCGCAACCAGCAGGGCCTTCACGATCGCCGAGCGCGACGGCCGGGGCACGCGGCTCATGTCTTCCTTGCGGGTCTGGAACCAGACCACCAGCGACATCATCACCAAACCCACCGCCGCCGGCATCAGGCCACCGATGAACAGCGAGGTGATCGACACCCCCGTCACCGACCCCACCGTGATCAGCACGATGCTGGGCGGGATGGTCTCGGACATCGCGCCCGAGGCGGACAGCAGTCCGATCAGGTCCCCATCCTTCGCACCGCGCCGCTTCATTTCGGGAAACAGGCTCGGCGCCACGGCGGCCATATCGGCGGCCTTGGCGCCGGAGATGCCGGAAACGATATACATCGCGCCCAGCAGCACATACTGCAAGCCGCCGCGCAGATGACCGATCAGGCTGACCAGGAAATGGATCATCGCGCGCGCGAGGCCGGTCATCTCGATCAGCGCGCCCAGGAAGACAAAGAGCGGCACCGCCAGCAGGATCAGGTGCGACATGCCCTCCTGCATGCGGTTGGGGATGATGGACAGCGGCGTGGCCGTGGATAGCGACAGGTAGCACAGCGTGGCCAGGCCGAAGGCGAAGGCGATCGGTACGCCGATGGCCACGCAGGCGACCAGCATCAGCAGGAAGAAGATCACCAGGTTGACATTGCCCAGCGTCATCAGCGCGGGCGACAGCAGCCACAGCAGGCCTCCGCACAATGCCACCATCAGCCCTGTCGCCGCCACTGGCTTCCAGTGCGCCGACAGCAGGCGCAATGTTGCCGCTACCAGCATCAGCACGACGCCGGCCAGCACCGCGGCGGCGCGGTAGCCTTCACTGATCTCCAGTGTCGGCGTCGACACCTCCAGGTGCTCGGCCAGATGCTCCCAGGCCGGCCGCAGCAACAGCGACAGGAACGCCACCACCAGCCACATGCCGAGCGCATCCACCCAGGCGCGCCGGGCTGGCGGCAGGTTCTTGATAAAGGTGGTCAGCTGCATGTGGCTGCCGCGGTCCAGCGCGATGATGGCGCCGAGCATCGCCAGCCACAGGAACAGGATGCCCGCCAGTTCGTCCGTCCAGGGAACGGGCTGGTGCAGGGCATAGCGCGCGAACGCACCGCCGCCCAGCAACAGGATCTCAGCCAGCACGATCAGTGCGGCCGGCACCTCCACCACGCAGACCATCAGCCGGCGCCAGCACGCACTGGCGGCTGACGGCGCTGACCGCGCCAATGGCGCCGGCGCAACGGCTTCAGCGGTGTGCTCCATTGATGTCTCCTTGTCTTGCTTGTTGTCCGTGCCCGCCGTCATGCGAGCCGTCCGGCGTATTTCTCCAGCCTGGACCACGCTTCGTCGCCGTACCTCTTCTTCCATTCGGCATAGAATCCGGCGCCTTGCAGCAAGGCGCGGAATGGCGCCGGATCGGGCTGGCCGAAGACGATGCCGAGGCGGCTCAGCTCGGCCCGCGCATCGGTATTCAGGCGCGCGATGTCCTCGCGCTGCTTCAGCGCCGCGGCGGTAAAGTGTGTCGTGATGGCGGCCTGCACCTCCGCCGGCAGCGCCCGAAATGTCTTCGCGTTGCCGAAGATGAAGTGACCATCCCAGGTGTGCCCGGTGAGCGCGCAGAACTTCTGCACTTCATACAGCTTCGCGCTGCGGATCAGCGCCAGCGGGTTCTCCTGCCCGTCAACGACCCGTGTCTGCAGCGCCGAATACAGTTCGCCGAACGGGATCGCAGTGGGCGACGCGCCCAGTGCCTTGAACATCGAGATCCACAGCGGAATGCCGGGCACGCGTACCTTGAAGCCCTTCAGGTCGGCCGGCGTGTTGATCGGCCGGCTCGCCGAGGTAATGTTGCGATAGCCGTTGTCCAGGCATTTGTCGAAGACGTGCAGATTTGCCTTGCCCAGGGCGGCCCGTACATAGGCGCCGACGTCGCCATCCATCGCGGCCCAGACCGTGGCGTAGTCCTTGAAGGCAAAGGCCACGCCGTTGATGCCGGCGACCGGCACCAGGGTCTGCAGGTTGGTGCCGGCCGTGGACATGAAGTCCATCGCGCCGGTCCGCACCTGGGCGATCATGTCCGGCTCGCTGCCCAGCTGGCTGTTGGGATAAACCTGCAGGTCGACCTTGCCGCCGGTGTCCTGGCGGATTGCCACCGCCGCCTGCTGGATGCGCAATGTGCCCGGATGGTCGGCGGGGAAGGCGGTACCGTACTTCAGGCGGATGGTGGCAGCCTGGGCCAGCACGGGTGCCATCGGCAGCGTCATCGCGAGCGTGCCGGCGGCTAGCGCGCCAAAACGGCGTCGGGTTAACAGAACGGCCATGGTGCAGTGGTCTCCTTGTTGTCGGTTGGGGTGGCTCAGGACGACAGCAGCGCGGCGGCGCCGAAAACGCGCAGCACCGCCAAGTAGTGGGCCAGGCGGTCAGCCAGCGGCACGGGCCACGGCTCGCTGCCAAAAACCGGCGTATGCGCCAGTGCCCGCCTGACAGCGTCGGCATCGCCGTGCGCCCCACGCAGGCACGCTGCCAGCGCGGGAGCGCCGGGATCGTCGAAAGCAAGCGCGAGGCCGCTATCGCTGCGTCCGCTGCGCAGGCAATGCAGCCAGGCGGCGAGCGCGCGTTCCAGCCAGGGCCGCTCGGTCCCGGCGCTGGCGCGCAACGCGGGCAGCCAGCGCAACGGCACTTTCTGCGTGCCATCGGCGGCAATTTGCAAGGTGCGATGGTCGAGCGCCGCATTGCGGAAGCGCTGCAACAAGGCCTCGCTGTAAGCGGCCACGTCATACCCGGGCGGCGCTTGCACGGTGGCGCGCAGGTCTGCCATCACGCCACGCGCGAAGGCGCCCACCAGTGCATCGCCCATGGCTTCGGCAACGGTCTGCAGCCCGCACAGTTGTCCGGCATAGGCGATGGCGGAATGCGTGCCATTGAGGAGTTGCAGCTTCATCGCCTGGAACGGCCGGACATCGCCGGTCATCAGCGCGCCGCCCACTTCCCATGCCGGCCTGGGGCCGGCGAAGCGGTCCTCGATCACCCACTGCGTGAAGGCTTCGCAGACGATGGCGGCTTCGTCGCGCAAGCCCAGGCGGCCCTCGGCGTCACGGCGCGATGCAGGCGTGGCGGCGGGCACGATGCGATCCACCATGGTGTTGGGGAACGCCACGTCATCGCGTACGCGGCGGGCCAGCGCCGGGTCCGTTAGCGCCGCGTACTGTGCCAGCAGCTTGCGCAGCGTGTCGCCGTTGGCGGGCATGTTGTCGCAGCAGACGATGCTGAGCGGCGCCCCGGCAGGTCGACGGCGCAGGCCGGCGGCCAGTACGCCAAGCGTGCTTCTGGGCGTGTCGGGATGGGCCAGGTCATGCCGGATATCGGCGTCGTCCACGTCCAGGTCGGCGCTGGACGGCTGCAGGCAGTAGCCCTTTTCCGTCACCGTGCAGGTCACCACGGCGATACCAGGGTCGGCGAGCGCGCCGAGCACCTCGCCTAGCGCGTGCGGGGCATACCAGGCCTGCACCACGGCGCCGACGATGCGCGTCGTGGCCGCCGCGCCTTCGCGCTCGGTCACCGAGTACAGGAAGTCCTGCGCCGCCAGCGTGCGCGGTGTGCGTGGCTCTCGCAGGCTGACGCCGGCAATGCCCCAGCGGCTATCCCCGGCGCGGATCGCGGCCTCGGTGTACAGCGCCTGGTGCGCGCGATGGAAGGCGCCCAGGCCGAGGTGCAGCACGCCGCGCGACAAACGGCTGCGATCGTAGCCGGGCTGGCGCACTTCAGCATTGGCGCGGCAACCGGTGCGTTGCGTGAGCCTCATCAGCGGTACCTCGGCAGGTCTGTTGGCAGCAGCATCGTGCGTGCATCCGGCGTTGTCTTCGATGCGATGAAGTGTGCACGCAGCCGTGGTGTCGAACGTGCGGGGCTTTCGCGATTCAACTGCGGCAAATGCCGCATTGATTGCGGAATCGGCCGTACTCCGCCGCAATCGGCCCGCAGTACTCTGGCCGCACCCACACCGATGCACGCGTTGCGCAACCTGGCGGCGCCGTCGGGCCACGACCACGACATTCCGGCCGGAGACACCTCTTGAAAATCGAACAGATAAAGACCATCGTCACCTGCCCGGGGCGCAACTTCGTGACGGTCAAGGTGATCACCGACGCAGGCGTGTACGGCCTGGGGGACGCCACGCTCAATGGCCGCGAGCTGGCGGTGCGGGCGTACCTGGACGAGCATGTCATTCCATGCCTGATCGGCCGCGATCCGCGCCGGATCGAGGACATCTGGCAGTACCTGTACCGCGGCGCTTACTGGCGGCGCGGGCCGGTCACGATGACCGCGATCGCCGCCATCGACATGGCGCTGTGGGACATCCTGGGCAAGCTGGCCGGCATGCCGGTGGTCCAGTTGCTGGGCGGGCGCAGCCGCCATGGCCTGATGGTGTACGGCCACGCCACCGGCCGCGACCACGCCGAGGCCATCGACGCGGTGCACCGCCATATCGAGCAGGGCTACAAGGCGATCCGCGTGCAGTCGGGCGTGCCTGGCTTGTCCAAGGTGTATGGCGTCGGCACCCAGGCGGGCCGCTATGAACCGGCGCAGAAGGGCCTGCCGCCTGAGGAGCCCTGGGACACCTCGCTGTACCTGCGCCACACGCCGGAACTGTTCCGCAAGGTGCGCGAGGCCGTCGGCTTCGGCCCGCATCTGCTGCACGATGCGCACCACCGGCTGACACCGATCGAAGCGGCCAGCCTCGGCAAGGCGCTGGAGCCCTTCGGTCTGTTCTGGCTGGAGGATCCCACACCGGCAGAGAACCAGGCGGCGTTCCGTCTGATACGCCAGCACACCACCACCCCGCTCGCGGTCGGCGAAATCTTCAACTCCCTGTGGGACTGCAAGGACCTGATCAGCCATCAGCTGATCGACTACATTCGCACCACCATCGTTCACGCCGGCGGGATCACGCATGTGCGCCGCATCGCTGAGTTGGCCGCGATCCACCAGGTGCGCACCGGCTTCCATGGCGCCACCGACTTGTCGCCGGTTTGCATGGCCGCGGCGGTCAACTTCGGCTTGTGGGTACCGAACTTCGTCATCCAGGAACTGATGCCGCATGGCGCGTTGATCGACGAGGTGTTTCCGCACAACTACCGGCTGGAAGACGGTTACCTGGTGATGGATGACGTGCCGGGCCTTGGCGTCGACATCGACGAGGCGCTGGCGTCGCGGTATTCGTACGAACGCGCCTACCTGCCGGTGGCGCGGCTGCGTGACGGCGCGATGTGGAACTGGTAGCCGCCGCCGCAGTGGACCATAACAAGGAGCCAGCATGTTAAGCATCGTCGTCGAGCAACCGCACCGCATGGCCGTGCGCGAGCGGGCCGATCCATCCCCTGCCGCAGGCGAGGTGCGCGTGCGCGTCCGGCTCGCCGGCATCTGCGGCTCGGACCTGCACATCTTCCATGGCAAGAATCCGTTCGCGACGTATCCACGCGTGATCGGCCATGAATTTGCCGGTCATATCGATGCGGTCGGCGCTGGCGTCAGCGCTGACCGCATTGGCGAGCGGGTGGTGGTGGATCCGGTGATACGTTGCGGCCAGTGCCATGCCTGTCGCATCGGCCGGCACAATGTCTGCCAGCGGCTCCAGGTCATCGGTGTGCACCGGGATGGCGGCTTCAGCCAGTTCGCATGCGTGCCGGCGGACAACGCGTATGCGGTGCCTGCCGGCATGCCGACCGCCAGTGCCGCGGTGATCGAGACGTTTGCCGTGGCGGCCAACGCCACCCACCGCACCGGCGTGCTGCCCACCGACGTGGCGCTGATCTACGGTGCCGGGCCGGTCGGCCTGAACCTGCTGCAAGTGTTGAAGGGCGTGTATGGGGTGCGCACCTTCATCACCGACCATGTCGATGAACGGCTGGCATTGGCGCGGGGGTGCGGCGCCGAGGAAGACGAAGTCATCAACACTGCGCGCGAACCGCTTGCCCGCGCGCTCGCGCGGCGCGGCGTGGCCGGCGGGCCGACGCTGATCTTTGACGCGGTCTGCCATCCCGCCATCCTGGAGGAAGCCGTGGCCCTGGCCGCGCCCGCAGGCCGTATCGGCGTGCTCGGGTTTTCCGCCACGCCGTCGGCGCTGCCGCAGCAGGCGCTGACCAGCAAGGAACTGACGCTTTACGCTTCGCGGCTGAACTGCGCGATGTTTCCCACGGTCATCGACTGGATCACGCGCGGGCGGGTGGATCCGGGCCGGATCGTCACACACCAGATCCCCTTCCGCGATGTGGCCGACGCGTTCGCCCTTTCCGAAAGCCAGCCGCGCGCCTGCTGCAAAGTGCTGCTCGACCTGAGCGAGGACGCCTGACATGCGCGCGCGCTTCGACATCGTTGCGCTCGGCGAGGCCATGGTGGAGTTCAACCGCGCCGGGCCGCGGGATTCGCGTAGCTACGTGCAGGGCTTTGGCGGCGACACCTCCAACGCCATCATTGCCGCTGCGCGCCAGGGCGCACGATGCGCCTACGTGACCAGGCTCGGCGACGACGAATTCGGCCGCATGTGCCTGTACCTGCTGCGCACCGAGCGCGTCGACACCAGCGGCGTCGTCATCGACCCTTCGGCGCCTACCGGGCTCTACTTTGTCCATCACGGCCCTGACGGCCACGCCTTTACCTATCGGCGCGCGGGCTCCGCCGCGAGCCGGATGCAGCCAGCGGACCTGCCGGTCGCACTGATCGAAAGGGCGACATGGCTCCATGTCTCGGGAATCAGCCAGGCCATCAGCAACTCCGCCGCGCGTACCGTGCGCGAGGCGATCCGCATCGCTCGCCAGGCCGGCACCAGTGTGTCCTACGACCCCAACCTGCGCCTGACGCTTTGGCCCGTGGAGCGCGCCCGGGAAGTCATCCTCGCCACCCTTCCCCTGTGCGACCTGTTCCTGCCAAGCCTTGACGACGTGCGTCAGCTTGCCGGCATCGACGATCCCGCGGGCATCGTGGCGTGGTGCCACCGGATGGGCGCGCGGCAGGTGGTGTTAAAGCTGGGCAGCCGCGGTTGCCTGGTATCCGACGGCGAACAGCTGACCGCCGTGGCGCCATTGCGCGTCGATGCGGTCGATGCCACCGGCGCAGGCGATTGCTTCGACGGCACCTATCTCGCGCGGCTGGTGGCCGGGGATGACGCCATCGGCGCCGCACGCTGGGCCAGCGTGGCCGCCGCGCTGGCCACCACAGGCCACGGCGCCGTGGCACCGCTGCCGGGGGTGCAAGCGGTCTGGAATGCGCTCAAGGCGCAATCATGAAGGCGGCGACGCCGCGACATTCGCGCTGACCGCACGCTCGCTCGCGAACGAAATCCGTCGATTCGCCCCATGGGGCTGGAACGACGCCTGGCGGTGGCCTATACCTGTCGCATGCCAACCTTCATGATGACGAGGTATCCCATGCACCACGCCTTCCCGCCCAACGACCCCAACGCCATGGCCTACTGGCGCGCGCGCCGCATGGTGCGCGCCCTGCGCGGCTGGTATATCCACCTGCTGGTCTACGCCGTGGTCAATGCGTGGCTGTGGTTCCGTTTCTTTTATTTTCCGTCGCCGCCCTGGTCGCATTACGCCACCACGGGCTGGCCCTGGCCGCTGACCACCACGCTGGCGTGGAGCCTGGGACTCGCCCTGCACGGGTTACTGGTCTGGACGCGGCTGTCGCGCCGGGGTCGCGACTGGGAACAGCGCAAGATCCAGGAATTCATGGACCGGCACTAGCCGGATCCCTGGCCGGCGGCGCCCGCCGCCGGCCCGCCTACATCTGCCGGAACCGATGCATGTAGGCGCGCGACACCGGCAGCTCGGCATCGCTGCCGCGCATCCTGACAAAGAGCCGGCCCGACTCGTCACGACGCGTGCCGGCCACGTATTCCATATTGACGATGGACGAGCGGTGGATCTGCCAGAACACCTCCGGATCCAGGCCGGCCATCAGTTCCGCCAGCGGCGTCCGGATCAGGTGCTCGCCATCCCGGGTATGCACTACCACGTACTTGTCGTCGCTCTGGAAGTACATCACTTCCTGGATCGGCACGTGGCTGGTGGTATTGCCACGGCTGGCCCGCACCCATCGCAACTGGGCGCCGCCTTCCACGCGTGGCTGGGCGCGTGTCAGCTGGTTCAGCAGCTGCGCCAGTTCAGGCAGGGGCGCCGCGTCCTGCAAGGCCTTGCGCAGGCGGTCGATGGTGCGGCCGAGCCGTTCCTCGCTGACCGGCTTGACCAGGTAGTCCACCGCCGCGCGCTCGAACGCATCGAGCGCAAATTCGTCATAGGCGGTGACGAACACCAGCCGCGTATCGGTTTCCATCCCCTGCGCCACTTCCAGCCCGGACAGACCCGGCATCTTGATATCGAGGAAAGCAACGCTCGGCGACAACCGCGCAATGGCGTCGGCGGCTTCGATGCCGTTGGTCGCCTCGGCAACGATCTGCAGCTCTGGCCAAAGGCGCTGCAGCTTGCCACGCAGGTATGCACGCAGGTGCTCTTCATCGTCGGCAATCAGCGCGGTTGGCGTCATCGGGCGTCTCCGGTTCAGGGTGCTGTCGGCAGCGGAAGGTCGATCAATACGGCGGTACCGGGAGAGCGCTCTTCGATCCTGACGTGGGCGTCGCCGTCATACAGCACCGCCAGCCGTTCGCGCAGGTTCGACAGCCCGACACCCGCGCCGGCCGACGGCCGGAAGCCCATGCCATCGTCCTCGATCGTCGCCAGCATGCGCGCGCCGCGCCGCTCCAGCCGGACCAGCAGCCGCCCCCCTTCGATTTTCGGCTCCAGGCCATGCTTGATCGCATTTTCCACCACCGGCTGCAGCAGCATCGGCGCGAGCGGCATCGGTTCGAGCTCCGGGTCGACATCGACCGTGTAATGCAGGCGCTCGCCCATGCGGATGCGGATCAGCGCCAGATAGTCGCGCAGCAGCTTCGCCTCCTGCGCCACCGTGCCTTGCGTCGCGCGGCTGGCGGCAAGCGACGCGCGCAGATAGGCGATGAAATGCTCCAGCATCATCGTCGCCTTCTGCGGCGCGGGCTCGATCAGGCTGACCACATTGGCCAGCGTGTTGAACAGGAAGTGCGGCTCGATCTGCGCCTGCAGCAGCTTCATGCGCGCCTCGACCAGCTGCTTCTCCGTCGACAGCGTGCGCACCTGTTCCTGCGCCATGTACTCGGCAATCTTGCGCTCTTCCCAGCGCCGCCCGAGCAGGCCGACCCGTCCCCAGGTCATGATCCCGTGCACCGCCAGCCCAATGCCCCAGCCCATCAGCGGGCCGCCGGCCCAGGAGCGGTGCGACGATCCCATCAGATGAAATCCGATCAGCATCGCGTTCACCACCACGTAGACCATGGCGTGCAGGTAGAAGAAACGCAACGCGCGCGCGCGATGGCGGGCTTCTTCGTAGGCACGTTGCTCCGGGGCGGCGCGCCAGAGGCGGGAGTGGGGGAAAGGCACGGGCGGGCGGATGGGGCGGTAACGGGGGCAGGTTACCACCGGCTTCCGGCGTTCTGACATGAGTGTGCCGGGAATCGACAGGCTGGCGGCGTGAATCGACGGAAAAGCGGTGCCGGTGGCCAGGCGCCAGGCACTGACAGCGCACGCTATCGGGTGCGTATCCAGTCTACGAGTTCGTCGGCAATTTCATCGGGCGACATGGGTCCATCCGGCTTGTACCAGCGCACCGCACCATGCAAGGCACTGAGGAAAAAGCGGCAGGCCATCGCGTCGGAGCGCCGGACCAGCCCGGCATCCTTGAGCCGGGCCAGCGCAGACTGCCATAGCGCCTCGAAGCGATGGCGGATCGCCAGCACCGCTTCCAGGTTCGGCCCTTCCAGGTAACGCCATTCGTCCACCACCATGGGAACCATCCCGCCCTGCGTTTCGAGCAGGCAGCGCAGGTGAGCGCGCGCCATCGCACGGAAGTATTCCAGGGGGGGCAACGCCTTGGGGTCGATGGCTTCGAGGTCGGCCAGGCATGCCAGCAGGCCGGCCTCCACGCCTGCGAACAGCAGGTCCTGCTTGGTGGCGAAGTGATAGAAGGGGCTGCCCGCCTGCATGTTGATGGCCCGCGCGATGTCGCGCATGGACGTGCCGTGGTAGCCCTTCTCCTTGAACAGCAACGCCGCCGCGATGACCAGGTCATTGCGGCGGTTGACGTCGTTGATGTCCTCGCGTTTGGGTCGCGCCATATTTCTCGCTTGATGTCACTGAGTTGGGGCAGCCGTCATTCTAAGACGCGACACCAAAAACCACCGGCCGGACAACGCGGGATCAGTCGTCCCGCTCTGCCACGTTCGGAAGTGTAGCCCAAAAACAAACCAATCACTTGCTTTTTTAAT
The DNA here is from genome assembly GCF_000069785.1 of Cupriavidus taiwanensis LMG 19424. NCBI lineage: Bacteria > Pseudomonadati > Pseudomonadota > Betaproteobacteria > Burkholderiales > Burkholderiaceae > Cupriavidus > Cupriavidus taiwanensis. The sequence continues at coordinate 3,020,045 of NC_010528.1, forward strand.
TTCACGTTTCTACACTTTGCCTCACGCCGTGACCGTCACGGCCCCTTGAATCGGGAAATGAAGCAAAAGGAGGAAACCAGTGGCCGAGAATTTCCATGCGGAACGCAACGGACATGTGCTTGCCGTATCGTTCGGTTCGCCCGACACACGCAACGTGATGAACGACGCGTGGTTCCGCGAGTTCGAGCAGCACCTCTGCGCCGCGCAACAGGACGAACAAACCCGCGTGGTGGTGCTGCGGGCGCAGGGCGAAGGCTTCTGTGCCGGCGGTGACTTGCGTGGTTTCCAGAGCGGGCCGTTTCCGCAGGGCTATGTCGGTTCGTCCTTCGCGCGGCTGCTGATGCGCCTGGACGACTTCGATAAACCCATCATCGCCGCCGTGCAGGGCAGCGCGATCGGGGGCGGCACGACGCTGCTGCTGCATTGCGATTTTGTGTTCGCGGCCGAAGGCACGATGTTCCAGCTGCCGTTCACTCGGCTGGGCCTCGTGCCCGAATTTGGCTCCAGCTACCTGCTGTCTCTGCACGCCGGCGCGCGACTGGCGACCGAACTCGTGCTGCTCGGACAACCTTTCGACGCGCAGAGGGCCTTGCGCGCCGGCATCGTGAACGACGTGCTGCCTGAAGAGGCGCTGATGGCGCGCGTCGACGCGACCGCGGCGGCGCTGGCCGCGCTTCCTCCGGCTTCCATGCGGGCCAGCAAGCGCCTGCTCCGCATGGGACACCGCGCCGGCCTGGCAGCCGCCACGGCCGCGGAAGGCCGCGCGCTTGAAGGCTGCTTTGCGTCCGAGGAAATGCAGGAAGCCATCGCCGCATTCTTTGCAAAGCGGCAACCAGATTTCTCGCGCTTTGCCTGATCGGAAGCGTCCATGACCGCATCGATCCTTCGAGCGCCGCGACAAGGCACTCTGGCCAACCCAAGGCGCTGCGCCGGGCGCAACCTGGAACCTCACAGCCCATGACTCCCATCCATACGGTATTGATTGCCAACCGCGGTGAGATCGCGGTGCGCATCGTCGGCACGTGCCGCCGCCTGGGCAAGCGCGCCGTCGTCGTCTATCACGAGGCGGACCAGGACTCGCTGGCGGTACGCCTGGCCGACGAGGCCTTTCGGATCGACGGGCCGACGCCGGTGGCGGCCTACCTGTCCATCGACAACATGCTTGCAGCGTGCCGGGCCACAGGCGCGGACGCGGTACACCCCGGTTTTGGATTTCTCTCGGAAAACGCCGCATTCGCCCGCGCGCTCGATGCTGCGGGCATACGCTTCATCGGCCCCGGTGCGGACGCAATCGATGCCATGGGCGACAAGATCCGCGCCAAGCGAATCGCCCAGCAGGCGGGCGTCAACACCATTCCCGGCTACGACGGCGAGATCCGCAGTGCCGGCCATGCCTTCGACGTGGCGAGTGCCATCGGCTTTCCGGTCATCCTGAAAGCCAGCGCCGGCGGCGGCGGCAAGGGCATGCGGGTCATCCGCGACGCCGACCCGGAAGCATGTCGCGCGGCATTCGAGCGCACCACCAGCGAGGCACAGGGGGCGTTCGGCGATGCACGCGTGTTTCTCGAAAAGTACATCGAGCGTCCACGCCATATCGAGATCCAGGTGCTCGGCGATCGATACGGAAACGTGGTCCATCTCGGCGAGCGCGAATGCTCGATCCAGCGGCGCCACCAGAAGGTCATCGAGGAAGCGCCCTCGCCGTTCGTTGACGCTGCGCTGCGCGAGGCAATGGGGGCCCAGGCAGTGGCCCTGGCGCAGCAAGTGGGGTACGCATCGGCGGGCACCGTGGAATTCGTTGTCGATCCTTCGGGTGCGTTCTACTTCCTCGAGATGAACACGCGCATTCAGGTGGAGCATCCCGTCACGGAAATGATCACCGGTCTGGATATCGTTGCCGAGCAGATCCGCGTTGCCGAAGGCGAGGCGCTCGGCCTGGCCCAGGATGAGATACGGCTCGCGGGCCACGCGATCGAGTGCCGCTTGTGCGCGGAAGATGCCGAGCGCGATTTCATGCCGGCCATCGGCACGCTGCGCAGGTTCCGGGCGCCGGAGATGGCAGGCCTGCGCCTCGATGCAGGCGTTCAGGAGGGCGATGCCGTGACCTCCGCCTTCGATCCGATGCTCGCCAAGCTGATCGTGCACGGCGCCACGCGGGCCGAAGCGATCGGACGCATGCGCGCGGTGCTGGAGCACATGGTAGTGCTCGGCGTGACCACCAACGCCGCCTATCTCGAACGCGTGCTGACGCACCCCGAGTTTGCGGCCGGCAACACCTTCACCAGCTTTCTTGAAGAACACAAGGCCGAGCTGCAGGCCCCTGCCCCCACGCAGGAACAGATTGCCGTGGTGCTGGCGGCCGCGCTGCTAGGCAACCGCACGCTGGCCGATGCACGTTATGCGCCGCCGGCCATCCATGCCGCGATGCAAGACTGGAGGAACTGATGAAGCTGACAGCAGAACTGGCCGCCGGCGGGAGCCATCAGGTCGCGCTGGCGCGCCATGCACGCGGCGGACGCGTCGAGATCGACGGTGTCGTGTACGAGGCGGCGCTGGAAGGAAAGCCGGACGGCAGCCTTGAACTCACGCTGGACGGCCGCATCCACGCCGCCTGGGTCGTTCCGCACGGCGAGACGGCCTATGTCCACGCCTTTGGACGCGCGTGGACCGTCACGCTGCGCGACCCGGTACGCGGCACCGGTACCAGCGCGAGCGAGGCCGACGTGTGCCTGGCGCCGATGCCGGGCACTGTCGTCGAACTGGCGGTCGCCGTCGGCGACCGCGTGAGCACCGGACAAACCATGATCGTCATCGAGAGCATGAAGATGCAACTCAACCTGGAAGCCGCCCGCGATGGTGTGGTGGCCGAACTGCCCTTCCCGAAGGGCGCCGTGTTCGACCGCGACGCAGTGCTGGCGCGGCTCGATGCAAGGGGGGACTAAGCATGCGCCGCATCGAGTCTCGCATCAGCACTCGCTCGGAAAGCTACAAGGCCAACCGCGAACACAACCTGCGCCTGCGTGACGAATTCCGGGCAACGATGCACGACGCGCGCCACGTGCGCGCCGAGCGCGACGTCAAGCGCCTGCGCGACCAGGGAAAACTACTGGTGCGCGAGCGCCTGGACCTGCTGCTCGATCCGGACACGCCGTTCCTGGAACTGTCGCCGCTGGCCGCCAATCACGCGCAATATGACGCCCATATCAAGGGCGCGGGCATCGTCTCCGGCATCGGCGTGGTCAACGGCCGCGAGGTCATGGTGCTGGCCAACGACAGCGCCATCAAGGGTGGCGCTGTCTATCCGCTGGGTGCCAGGAAGTCGATCCGCGCGCTCAAGATCGCGATGGAAAATCGCCTGCCCGTGGTACACCTGGTCGACAGCGCCGGCGCTTACCTGCCCATGCAGATGGACATCTTCCATGAGGGTGGCCATATGTTCCACACCCAGTGCCGCCTATCGGCCGCCGGCGTGGAACAGGTCGCGGTGGCCCTCGGGCATTGCACGGCCGGCGGTGCCTATGTGCCGACGCTGTCGGACTATTCGATCATGGTGCGCGGTTCCGGCGCCGTGTTCCTGGGCGGCCCGCCCCTGGTCAAGGCCGCCACGGGCGAGGACATCAGCGCGGCCGAACTGGGTGGCGCCGACGTCCACACGCGCATTTCCGGGACGGCCGACTATGCCGTGGACTCCGAAAGCCAGGGCATCGCGCTGGCGCGCGAGATCGTCGGCACGCTGCGGCGCCGTACCAAGCAGCCCGTCGACATGCGCGAGCCGGAGGCACCCTACTACGACCCGGACGAACTCTACGGGATCATTCCCGACGACATCCGGAAGCAGTTCGACATGCGCGAAGTCATTGCACGCCTTGTCGACGGCAGCCTGTTCCATGAATACAAGCCTGACTACGGCACCACGCTGGTGTGCGGCTACGCCTGGCTGTGGGGGTACAAGATCGGCATCCTCGCCAACAACGGCGTGCTGTTCAGCGAGGCGGCGGAGAAGGCCACCAACTTCATGGAACTGTGCGACCGCGACGGTGTGCCGCTGCTGTTCCTGCACAACATCACGGGCTTCATGATCGGGCGCGACTACGAGCATCGCGGCATCACCAAGGATGGCGCCAGGATGATCATGGTCCAGAGCAATGTGCGCGTGCCCAAGTTCAGCGTGCTGTGCCATGCCTCGTTCGGCGCCGGCAACTACGGCATGGCCGGCCGGGGCTACGAGCCGCGCTTCCTGTTCGCGTGGCCGCATTCGCAGTGCGCCACCATGGGCGCCGAGCAGGCCGCCCGCACGCTGGCGCAGGTTCGCATCGCGGCGCTGGCGCGCGAGGGCAGGCAGCCCGACCCGGCCGAAATCCAGGCCATCCACGACCAGATCCATCGCGACTACACCCGCAGCAACAGCGTCTATCACCAGACCTCCGAGCTTCGTGACGATGGCGTGCTCGACATGGTCGATACACGCAATGCACTGGGCATCGCCCTGTCCGCCTCGCTCAACGCGCCATTTGGCGAGCGGCGGCAAGGCGTCCTGCGCATCTGAGCCACCGGTCCGACGAACCACAGGAGACAACGTGACGACATCGCTTTCCCAATTCGAACTCTCGCCGGAGCAGCGTGAGATCTATGAGCAGGCGTTCCGCTTCGCCAGGGCGGAACTGGCACCGCTGTTGCCGCGCATGGACGACGAAGACTGGTATCCCGAAACGCTGATGCCCATGCTCGGTGCCGCCGGCTATCTCGGCATCACCGCGCCGCCCGAATACGGCGGGTCGGGCATGGACCTGTTCTCGGCCGGCATGGTAGGGGAAGCCTTCGGCTACTGGAACGCGAATGCGGGCTTCATCTGGGGCCCGCATGAGAACCTCTGCCTGAACAACATCCTGCGCAACGGCACCGACGAGCAGAAGCGACGGTACCTGCCGAAACTGTGCTCCGGCGAATGGGTGGGCGCGCTGGCCCTGACCGAGCCGGGCGCCGGATCGGATGCGCTTGGCAGCATGCGTACCGCGGCCCGGCGCGACGGCGACCACTATGTGCTCAACGGCCGCAAGATGTTCATCTCGAATGGCCCGGTGGCGGACGTTGTGCTGGTGTACGCCAAGACCGAGCCGACCCTCGGTGCCAAGGGCATATCGGCGTTCATCGTCGAAAAAGGCTTCCCTGGCTTCAGCGTCGCCCAGAAGCTGAACAAGATGGGTTGGCGCGGGGCACCCACCGGCGAACTGGTGTTCGACGAGTGCCGCGTGCCTGCCCGCAACCTTGTCGGCGGCGAGAACCGTGGCGTGGCGGTGGTGATGAGCGGGCTCGACATCGAACGTGCCTTCCTGGCGCTGTCGTGCATCGGCTCTGCGCAGCGCTGCCTGGATCTGTCGCTCGAGTATGCCAGCACGAGGCAGCAGTTCGGCAAGCCGATCGAGTCGTTCCAGCTGGTGCAGGCGATGCTGGCGGACATGTTCGTCGAGCTTGAAGCCGCGCGTGCGCTGGCCTACCGGGCGCTGATGGCCTGCAATGACCTCGAGCGCGGCGGCGGCGGCCGCGGTGACATCCACAAGCTGTGCGCCGCCTCCATCCTGAAAGTCGCCGAGATGCTGCTCTCGGTCACGGACAAGGCCGTGCAGATCCACGGCGGTTCCGGCTTCATCTGGGAAACGGAGGTCAACCGCCATTATCGCAACGCCAAGCTGGCCACGATCGGCGGCGGTACCAGCGAGGTGCGGCGGCTGATCATCGCCGAGGAGCTGCTGCGCGCAACGCACTGAAGGCCGTGCATCACCGCGGCGAAGACGCGTGCCGCGCGTGCAACGACAAGACCAGGAGGAGACGAAGATGGAAAATCTGCCCGCATCGACGGAAAGCCGGCGTATCGGCCGCATTGCCCTCGGCGACGTGCTGTACCGGTCAGCCATCAGGTTCGGCGCGCGCGTGGCCGTGGTGGACGGCGACCGCCGCCTGTCCTACCGCGAGCTGGATGATCTCAGTTCGCAATTTGCCGACTATCTGCTGGAAGCCCACCCGGAGCCGGTCCAGGTAGCGACGCTGTGCGCGAACTCTGCGGACATGGTGGTAGCGATCAACGGTATCCACAAGGCCGGCCATGTCTGGGTGCCGGTCAACATCCTGCTCGACCCGGCCCAGATCGGCTACATCCTGCGTCACGCGGAGGTGTCCTGCATCGTTGCCGACGAGGCACTGAGCACGCAGCCCCAGATCGCGGAACTGCTCCATGGGCTGGACCTTCCCGTCATCCTCGTGCGCGCCGGCGCTGGAAGCACCGGCGGCAGGACGCTCGCAAACGTCACCCGCGGTCGCCCCGCTGCCCTGCCGGCGGTCGACATCGACAGCGGGCAGCCCGCGCTGATCATGTACACCAGCGGTACCACGGGCAATCCGAAGGGCGCGGTGCATTCGCACGCGTCGGTGTACAGCGCGGTGCTCGCCAATGTCTCGGCGCTCGCGTATACCGAGAAAGACGTGGTGAGCGGGATGCTGCCGCTGTTCCATTGCGGCCAGCATGTGGCGATGGCAACTGCCCTCGCTGCAGGCGCGAGCGTGGTGCTTGCACGCGGCTTCAGCGCCCAGGCGACGATCGACGCCATCGCGCGGGAACGCATCACGCTGCTGATTGGACTGCCGATGATGTACGCGGCGATACTGGACGATCCGCGGGCACCCTCGGCCGATTTCTCGTCGCTGCGCCTGTGCATGTACGCCATGGCCGCCATGCCGCGCGTCCTGGTCGACAGGATCGCCGCGGCAATGTGTTCCGACATCGTGCTCGTTACCGGCCAGACCGAGATGTACCCGGTCACCATGAGCTTCCGTCCGGTGGAACATCCACATCGCGACGCCAACTACTGGGGTACTTCAACCGTGGTGTGCGAGACCGCGCTGATGGACGACGACGGCAGGCTCCTCGGGCCGGGAGAGGTTGGCGAGATCGTCCATCGCGGACCCAACGTGATGCTTGGCTACTTCAAGGATCCCGCCGCCACCGAATCTGTCCAGAAATATGGATGGCACCATACCGGCGACCTCGGGACCTTCGATGAAGACGGACAGCTGTTATTTCTCGATCGCAAGAAGGATATGATCAAGACCGGCGGCGAGAATGTGGCCAGCATCAGGGTCGAATCCGCCATCCTCAGTCACCCGGCAATCGCCTCCGCCGCGGTGGTCGGCCTGCCGCATCCCCACTGGAGCGAGGCGATCTGCGCGTTCGTCGTGCTTAAGCCGGACTCCGAATGCAGCGAGCAGGAGCTCATCGCCCATTGCCGCCCCCATCTCGGCAAGTTCGAGACACCAAAGGCAGTGAAGTTCATCGAGGCACTTCCGCTAACTGCCACGGGAAAGGTGCAAAAACACATTCTGCGCAAGCAATACGAGAACTGTTTCGCCTCGGAGAATCCGTAGCGGGAAAGCTGGCCGGATATCGATGGATCGATGGAAGGGGATCCACAGCGGTGGATATCGACCGCAAAAGGCACAAGGGGTTACACGGAAATTCCCTGTAACCCCTTGAGTTATCTGGTGCCGGCTGCAGGACTCGAACCCGCCACCTGATGATTACAAATCAACTGCTCTACCTGATGAGCTAAGCCGGCATATTGGTACAGACCGCGATTCTACTGCATTGCGGTCGGCTTTGGGATGGCTTACTTCACCACTTTCAGTGCGGGCTTCTTGCCGCCGATGCGCGGCACCGGGGGCGGCGTGTCGTCGTCGCCCGGGCCGGTGTCGCTGGTGGTTGCCGGGGTTTCGGCTTCCACCGGGGCGAGCTTGGGCGGCGGGTTGTTTTCGCGCTCGGTGGCGGCCTGGGTTTCCGGCAGGCTGCGTTCGACCGGGAACGCCATGCCTTGCCCGTTCTCGCGGGCGTAGATGGCCAGCACGTTTTCCACCGGCACGTCGATCTTGCGCGAGACACCGCCGAAGCGTGCGCTGAAGGTGATCCACTCGTTGCCCATGTCCAGGCCGCTGGTGGCGTCGAAGCTGACGTTCAGCACGATCTCGTTGTTCTTGACGAACTCGCGCGGCACGTTGGTGTTGGCGTCGACGAAGACCGCGATGTACGGCGTGAAGCCGTTGTCCGTGCACCATTCATAGATGGCGCGGATCAGGTAGGGCTTGGTGGAGGTTTCAGGCATTGTGCTTCCAATGGCGCCGCGAGTGGCCCGAGGGCGGTTGCCGTCGGGCCGGTGCCGGTTAGCGGCGCATCACCTTTTCGGACGGGGTCAGCGCTTCGATGTACGCGGGACGGCTGAAAATGCGTTCAGCATACTTCAGCAGCGGCGCGGCGTTTTTCGACAGCTCGATGCCGTAGTGGTCCAGGCGCCACAGCAGCGGCGCGATGGCGACGTCGAGCATCGAGAACTCTTCGCCGAGCATGTACTTGTTCTTGACGAAGATCGGCGCCAGCTGCGTCAGGCGGTCGCGGATCGCGGCGCGGGCGCGTTCGTGGTTCTTTTCCGCGGCCTTGCCCTTTTCGTTCTCCAGCGTGTAGACGTGGGTGAACAGTTCCTTTTCGAAGTTGAACAGGAACAGGCGGGCGCGGGCGCGCTGCACCGGGTCGGCCGGCATCAGTTGCGGGTGCGGGAAGCGCTCGTCGATGTATTCGTTGATGATGTTCGACTCATACAGGATGAGGTCGCGCTCGACCAGGATAGGCACCTGGCCGTACGGGTTCATCACCGAAATATCTTCGGGCTTGTTGAACAGGTCGACGTCGCGGATTTCAAAATCCATGCCCTTTTCGAACAGGACAAGGCGGCAACGTTGGGAAAACGGGCAAGTCGTACCCGAATACAACACCATCATGGTTGGATTCCTTGGGCTTAGCCGGAGCTGGGTCGGACAGTAAGGTCTGCCATTCTGCCAAAGTCGGCTACCGAAAAGCAAATAAGTGGCAAATACAACACTTTTTGGGAAGGCCGTGTCGAAGCGCTACCCGTAAAAGACAAGGGGCGGCGCTGTTCAACAGCGGCCGCCCCTTGCCCGGTTGGATAAGGGCCCGAACCAGGCCCCGATACAACTTACTTCACGTCTTTCCAGTATGCCGCGTTCAGGCGCCAGGCGAACACGGTGAACACGCCCAGGAACAGCAGCACCCAGACGCCCAGGCGCTTGCGGTGGTTCTGCGCGGGCTCGGCCATCCAGTCCAGGAAGCTGACGAGGTCCGCCGTCATCTGGTCGTACTCGACCTTGCTCAGCTTGCCCGGGCTCAGTTGCTCGAAGCCGGCGAACTTGTGCACCTTCTCGCCGTGCTCTTCCACTTCGGTGAACTTGGCGGCGCGCTGGCCTTGCAGTTCCCACAGCACGTGCGGCATGCCGACGCTCGGGAACACCAGGTTGTTCCAGCCGGTGGCGCGGCTGTCGTCGCGGTAGAACGTGCGCAGGTAGGTGTAGAGCCAGTCGTCGCCACGGGCGCGCGCGATCACCGACAGGTCCGGCGGCTGCGCGCCGAAGAAGGCCTTGGCTTCCTTCGGCTGCATGGCGATGTTCATGGTCTCGCCCACCTTGTCCGCGGTGAACAGCAGGTTCTCGCGGATCTGGTCGTCGGTCAGGCCGATGTCCTTGAGCCGGTTGTAGCGCATCATCGACGCGCCGTGGCAGTTCAGGCAGTAGTTGACGAACACCTTGGCGCCGCGCTGCAGCGACGACAGGTCGGCGGTGTTCACCGGCGCCGGCTCGAGGGGGAAGCCCCCCTCGGATGCCATGGCGGGCGCGCCGGCAATGCAGGCGCCGGCCAGCGCGAGGATCGAAAGCAGCTTTTTCATCTTGTGTCCTTGTGCTCTTGTCGGGGTTCGCTTCGCTCAGTGCGGGTGGAACGTGACACGCTCCGGGACCGGCTTGAACTCGCCGACACGGCTCCACAGCGGCATGGTCAGGAAGAAGGCGAAGTACAGCAGCGTACCCAGCTGCGACACCTTCTCACCAACCGGCGACGGCGGTTGCACGCCGAGATAGCCGAGCACCAGGAACACCACCACGAAGACGATCAGGATGGTCTTGTGGAAAGCGGGACGATAGCGGATGGACTTGACCGGCGAGCAGTCGAGCCACGGCAGGAAGAACAGGATCACCACCGAGCCGCCCATCACCAGCACGCCCCAGAACTTGGCGTCGATGAAATAGAAGCCCACGGCCAGGATCACCGCGATGGCGATGGCACCGATCTTCACGCGCGCATCCTTGCTGCGCAGGAACACCATGCCGAGCAGCAGCGCGAAGAACACCCACAGGATCGGCAGGAAGTTCGACGTGGTGGCGCGCAGCATCGAGTAGAACGGCGTGAAGTACCAGACCGGCGCAATGTGCGGCGGGGTCTTCAGCGGATCGGCCGGGAAGAAGTTGTTGGCTTCCAGGAAATAGCCGCCCACTTCGGGGAAGAAGAAGATCACGGCCGAGAACAGGATCAGGAAGCCGCCCACGCCGAGCAGGTCATGCACCGAGTAGTACGGGTGGAACGGGATGCCGTCCAGCGGGATACCGTTTTCGTCCTTCTTGGCCTTGATCTCGACGCCGTCCGGGTTGTTCGAGCCCACTTCGTGCAGCGCAATGATGTGCGCGATCACCAGGCCCAGCAGCACCAGCGGCACGGCGATGACGTGGAACGAGAAGAAACGGTTCAGGGTCGCGTCGCTGACCACGTAATCGCCGCGGATAAACAGCGACAGGTCCTGGCCGATCACCGGAATGGCCGAGAACAGGTTCACGATCACCTGGGCGCCCCAGTACGACATCTGGCCCCACGGCAGCAGGTAGCCCATAAAGGCTTCGGCCATCAGGCACAGGAAGATCAGGCAGCCGAAGATCCAGACCAGCTCGCGCGGCTTGCGGTACGAACCGTACAGCAGGCCCCGGAACATATGCAGGTAGACCACGACAAAGAAGGCCGAGGCGCCGGTCGAGTGCATGTAGCGCACCAGCCAGCCCCACGGCACTTCGCGCATGATGTATTCCACGCTGGCAAAGGCCACGGGAATGCCGGCGGCGTTCAGCGTGCCGTCCGGCTTGTAGTTCATCACCAGGAAGATGCCGGTGACGATCTGGATCACCAGCACCAGCAGCGCCAGCGAACCGAAGAAGTACCAGAAGTTGAAGTTCTTCGGCGCGTAGTAGCGCGACAGGTGGTCTTCCCACAGCTGGGTCGCGGGAAAGCGGGCGTCGATCCAGCCCAGCAGGCCGGTCGTCTTGACTTGTTTTTCGGCCGCCATGATCAGGCTTCTCCTTTCTCGTCCTTGCCGATCACGATCTTGCTGTCGGACAGGAACTGGTAGGGGGGAACATCGAGATTCTGCGGAGCCGGCTTGTTCTTGAAGACGCGCCCGGCCAGATCGAAGGTCGACCCGTGGCAGGGGCAGAGGAAACCGGGATCAGTGCCGAGCTGAGGATTGGCACCGGGGGCGAAGGGGCCCGATGGGGAACAGCCGAGATGGGAACAGATCCCCACTACGACCAGCACGTCCTTGTGCTCCGGACGCGAACGGGTTTCGTTCTTGCAGTACTCGGGCGTCTGCATGGTGAACGGAATGTCGGAATTGGGATCGGCCACTTCGCCGTCCGTCTTCTTCAGCGACGCCAGTTGCTCCTCCGTGCGCCGCATGATCCAGACCGGTTTGCCGCGCCACTCGACGGTCATCATCTCGCCCGGCTTCAGGGCGCCGATATCCGCCTCGACTGGGGCACCCGCGGCCTTGGCCTTCTCCGATGGTGCAAAGGTACTGACGAAAGGAACCGCTACCGCTACGCCTCCGACGCCGCCAGCGACGGATGTCGCGATCAACCAATTGCGGCGACCTTTATCCACGCTCTTCACGTCTTGCTGGTCACTCATTCCAAACCCCAGGGGAAGTCAATTTAGATTTTGCGTCAACCATAAAGTGTACCTTAGACACCTGCGCACTAGATAGGCAGAAAATGCCACGGCCTCGCGCGATTATCGGACATGCATCCCGGAAATCCGCCTGCACGCTTGATTTCCGGTGGGTGATGCGGCAGGCTTCGAGCTTGAAACCGTTCACCCATCGCCACAAGAAGGAGAACCCCCCATGGGCATGATCTCGGAATTCAGAACCTTCGCCGTACGCGGCAACGTCATCGACCTCGCTGTCGGTGTGATCATCGGCGCGGCCTTCGGCAAGATCGTGGATTCGGTGGTCAACGACCTGATCATGCCGTTGGTGAGCCGTGTTGTGGGCAAGCTGGATTTCTCCAGCCTGTTCATTGTTCTGGCGGATCCCCCTCCGGGGACACCGCAGACGCTCGATGCCATGAAGAAGGCGGGCGTACCGGTGTTTGCCTATGGCAACTTCCTGACCATCGTCGTCAACTTCATCATCCTGGCCTTCATCATCTTTCTGATGGTGCGCGCCTTCAACCGGATGCGCGCCGAAGAACCCGCACCGCCGCCCGCCGCGCCGCCCGAGGAAGTAACGCTGCTGCGTGAAATCCGGGACAGCCTGAAAGCACGCTGATTCCGAACCCCGAACGATAAAACGGCCCCGCTGGGGCCGTTTTGTTTTTTATCAGATCAGACCGGATTCGGAATATCAATAAAGGTATGGCGCAGGCCGAAGCGTTCGGCCACATGCTCGCCGAGCGAGCGGATGCCATAGCGCTCGGTGGCATGGTGACCCGCGGCGAGATACGCCACGCCGCTCTCGCGCGCCAGGTGCGTGGTCTGCTCCGAGACTTCGCCGCTCAGATAGGCATCGACGCCGGCGGCCACTGCGGCATCGAAATACCCTTGCGCCCCGCCCGTGCACCAGCCGACGGTGCGAATCATCTGGCCGGGCTCGCCGATCGCGAGCGGCTCGCGCCCGAGCACACCGCCGACATGCGCCGCCAGCGCGGACAGCGGCATCGGCGCGGGCAGCGTACCGGTCCAGCCCAGCTGGTCATCGCTGAAGCGGCCGGTGGGAGTAAAACCGAGCTGAAGGCCAAGTTGCGCGTTATTGCCGAATTCCGGGTGGTTATCCAGCGGCAGATGGAAAGCGAACAGATTGATATCCGCGCCGAGCAGGCGCTTCAGTCGCGCATGCTTCTGCCCCACCACGCGCGCATCTTCGCTTTTCCAGAAATAGCCGTGATGCACGAGGATGGCGTCGGCGCCTGCCTCGATCGCGGCATCGACCAGCGCGAGGCTTGCCGTCACCCCGGTCACCACGTGTGTGATCTCCGAGCGGCCTTGCACTTGCAGCCCGTTGGGACAATAGTCCTTGTATCGGGAAACGTCCAACAGGTCGTTCAAGTACAATTCAAGCTCTTTTGTTTTCATTTTCTGCTCAAAACTCCAATATGTTGCGGCGCTTTTGGCTGTTCTTTGCCCAGGCTGTCACTGTCGTGCTGGCGGTCTGGTTCGTCGTGGCAACGCTCAAGCCTGAATGGCTGCAGAGGGGGCGCGTCGCGGTGCAGTCCGGCTCGCCCATCGTGGCGCTCAAGGAGGTCGTGCCCAACGTATCTGGTCCTGCGGCCGAAGGGTCATACAGCGAAGCCGCCCAGCAGGCGATGCCGGCGGTGGTCAATATCTTTACCAGCAAGAACGGCAACAAGCGCTCGCCCAATCCGCAGGCCGAGGATCCGTGGTTCCGCTTCTTCTTCGGCGATCGCCTGCCCGAAAGGCAGGAGCCGGTCTCCAGCCTGGGGTCTGGCGTCATTGTCAGCGCCGAGGGTTACATTCTAACCAACCACCACGTGGTCGACGGCGCCGACGAGATCGAGATCGCGCTGACCGACGGCCGCAAGGGCAATGCCAAGGTGGTCGGCTCCGACCCGGAAACCGACCTCGCCGTTTTGAAAGTGACGCTCAAGGACTTGCCCGCGATCACGCTGGGCCGGCTCGAGAACGTCAAGGTCGGCGACGTGGTGCTGGCCATCGGCAACCCGTTCGGCGTCGGCCAGACCGTGACCATGGGCATCGTGTCGGCGCTGGGCCGCAGCCACCTGGGCATCAACACCTTCGAGAACTTCATCCAGACCGACGCCGCCATCAACCCCGGCAACTCGGGTGGCGCGCTGGTGGATGCGCAGGGCAACCTGCTGGGCATCAACACGGCGATCTATTCGCGCTCGGGCGGCTCTCTGGGTATCGGCTTCGCCATCCCGGTATCGACGGCGAAGCAGGTGATGGAGTCGATCATCTCGACCGGCAGCGTGACACGCGGCTGGATCGGCGTCGAGCCCCAGGACATGACGCCGGAGATCGCGGAATCGTTCGGGCTCGATGCCAAGGAAGGCGCACTGATCGCGGCCGTGGTGCAGGGCGGCCCGGCCGACAAGGCGGGCGTGCGGCCCGGCGATGTGCTGACCAAAGTCGATGGCTTGTCGATCACCGACACCACGGCGCTGCTCAATGCCATTGCGCAGCTCAAGCCTGGCGTGGACATCAAGATGACGGTGATCCGACGCGGCAAGCCGACGGACCTGACGGTCACCATCGGCAAGCGGCCCCCGCCGCCGCGACGCTCGCTGCCGTTCGAGGAAGAAGAGTAAGCCGGTCCTTGACCGTACCGGAGTCAGCAAACCCGCCAGCGATGGCGGGTTTTTTTATGGCTGCATTTCCCGGGGCGTGGCGGTGGTAGCAGACGGGTCGGCTCGTTTCCAACTTGCGGCATAGCCACAGGGAGTCATGCCGCCCGACGCCGGTTGTTCAGGGGATTCAGCCGATCCAATAGGTCCGCCGGCGTGCGATGCTTGCCGGCCACGTTACGCATGGCTCGAAGGTGCCAAAGAGCTGCCAAAGCCGATGGGGTCAGGCCCGATGGAGCCACTCACGCGGTCCGGCGGCAGCGTGGGCGCGGCGCAAGGTCACGCCGTGCCGGCGGATAGCCGCCGTCGAATTGCACAAAAGAAAACGCCGGCATCCTTACGGATGCCGGCGTTTTTCAAGCCAACCTTCAGCGGGCGGAAGCCCGCGTCAGATTAGAACTTGTGGCGCAGGCCAACCACAGCACCGAACTGGTCCTTGCCGGACTGGACGGTGTTGAAGCCGTTCACACCCAGCAGCGAACCGTTGTCGTTCAGAGCGTACGACAGCGAGGTGTACACGTCGGTACGCTTCGACAGCGCGTAGTCGGCGGTCACGACGAATTGCCACGGATCGGCGTCGCTCTTGCGGAAGTCTTGGTAGTAAGCAGCGCCCGACAGCGAGAACGCCGGGGTCAGCTGGTAACCCAGACCCAGCCAGTACAGGTTGGAGGTACCGTTGATGCCCAGCGGGTTGGCGGTAGTCGCAACTTGGCCCGGCAGGCTCGCGCCGTCAGCAGCCTTGGCCCAACGGTAGCCAGCGTACACCTTGGCCGGGCCGAAGGCGTAGTTGGCACCCACGGTGGCGCGGCGGATACGCTGACCGCTTGCATCGACAGGAGCGGTAGCGGGACCGGTGGTCGTGCCGTGGATTTCGTCATAGGCAGCACCAACCGAGAACGGGCCAGCTGCGTAGTTCAGCAGGGCGCCGTACTCTTGGCCGCGACGGAATGCGCCGGGGGTTTCCTGGCCGTTGCTGTTGAAGCTGTAGAAGGCCGAAGCGGTCAGGCCACCGAACTTGCCGATGTACTTGACGGTGTTGTCGGCGCGCGAAGCGAAGGCGGCGTCCTGAGACAGGATACCGTAACGCGACGAGATGGCCATCGGGTCATAGATCAGACCGAAGTCATAGAAAGCGGTCTGTTGACGGCCCAGCAGCAGCGAACCGTAGTTGCTTTGCAGACCGACGTAGGCTTGACGACCGAACAGACGACCGCCTTGTGCCGAACGGCCGTCATCCAGGTCGAAACCGCTTTCCAGGACGAACACGCCCTTCAGACCGCCACCCAGGTCTTCCACGCCACGCAGGCCCCAGCGCGAACCGGACTGGTTACCCGACGACATGCGGAACAGATCGTCGCCGGCAGCGTTGGCCTTGCTGACGTATTCGAGGCCGACGTCAGCCACGCCGTACAGGGTCACGCTCGACTGGGCATACGCGCCACCAGCGGCCAGAGCGGCGACGGCAGCAGCAAACAGTTTCATCTTCATATCGACACTTTCCTTGTCAACTGATTGGGAAATCTTGGTTGCCCAAGTGCTTGGGCGACGCATTTACATTCACGTCTGCTGCGTATTATGTGCCAGGCCCCCCAGCCCTCAGAAGGCTTTTTCGGCGTAAACCATGCTTACTGGCGGTTTTTGTTGTCGGAGAGCAACAGGAATGCGGCCGGAATTCCCCATTTTGGTGCAAACAGGCACCGCGACTTGCCAAAACGCCGGCCTCAGCGCGATTCGTCGGGCTGCGTTTCTGCGGAAGTGGCCTCTTCGGCTATCGGGCGGCCGATGAAGCGGGCCAGAATCAGGCCAAGTTCATAGAGCGCCACGAGCGGGACGGCCAGCAACAATTGCGACAGCACGTCGGGCGGCGTAACGATGGCGGCGATGATGAAGGCCCCGACGATCACATAGGGACGGATCTGCTTGAGCTTTTCCAATTCCACCACGCCAAACCGCACCAGCACGATCACGACCACCGGCACTTCGAACGTAATGCCGAAGGCGAGGAATGTCGTCATGGCGAAGCTGAGGTATTTGTCGATGTCGGTGGACATCTCGGCCCCCAGCGGCGCGTTGTAGTGGGCCATGAAATGAAACACCGTGGGGAACACCAGGAAATACGCAAACGCCACGCCGCACAGGAACAGGAAATAGCTGCTCGACACCAGCGGCAGGATCAGGCGCTTCTCATGCTGGTACAGGCCGGGCGCGACAAACTGCCAGACCTGGTACAGCACCCACGGCAGCGCGATCAGGAACGCCACCAGCAAGGTGACTTTCATCGGCACGAAGAAGGAGCCGGTCACGTCGGTGACGATCATCTTGCCGCCCTTGGGCAGCGATTCCATCAGCGGCGCGGAAAAGAGGTTGAAGATGACCGGCGCCCAGTAGACCAGCGAGACGAACACCAGGATGATGCCGGCCACCGCCTTGACCAGCCGCTGGCGCAACTCGATCAGGTGGGAGATGAAGGTTTCCTGCTGCGACTCGTCTTGCGGGTCTTGGGGATCGGAGGACCGGGTGTCGCTCATGGCGTGAACCGCTCAGCCGCGAGGGCTGGCAAGTGGATCGATGAAACCGCAACGCGGCGGCGTGGGGAGGCGCACAACGACAGCGGCCACGGCGGCCGGCAGGAGTTCGCCGCGCGCCATGCTTACTCGAAGAAGGAGCGGGTGGGCCGGCTCGCCGGCCGGTGACGCTTGACGCGCGCCGCGCCGGACTGCACCCAGACGCGGACATTGTGCTGGCGCTTGAACCACAGCGGCCGGGCGCCCTGCTTGACGCGCCAGCTCTTGCGCCCGTTGTGCGCCTTGTGCGCCGCGTCCCAGCTGGGCACGAAGCCGCCGCCGGCGTCGATGCTGCTACCGGCGCCGTTGGTTGCGCTGGCCTCCGCTCCGCCGAGCGCTTCGTTGAGCGCCTGGGTCTGCTCGCTGACTTCCTTGTGGATGGTGCGCTCGACATCGCGCGCGGCATCCTCGAATTCCGTGCGCATTTTGCGCAGCTCTTCCAGTTCGACCTCGCGGCTGACTTCGGCCTTGACGTCATTGATGTACCGCTGCGCGCGGCCCACCAGCGCACCCACCGTGCGGGCGACCTTGGGCAACCGTTCGGGACCGATCACGATCAGTGCCACGGCGCCAATCAGCGCCAGCTTGGAAATGCCGAGATCAATCATGCGGACACATCATGCGGACAACATGCGGAATAGCGCGGGCGCGCAACGACACGCCGCAGCGGGGATTGCGTGGAAGGGAGGCATGCCGCCGGCTTATTGCTGGCGGGACTTTTCCTTGGCGTCGACGTCAATGGTGGTGGAATCGCGCAGTTCCTTGGACGCGGCCGGCTGGGCACCCTTGTCTTCGCCGTCCTTCATGCCGTCCTTGAAGCCCTTGACCGCGCCACCGAGGTCCTGGCCGATATTGCGCAGCTTCTTGGTGCCGAACACCAGCATGACGATCACCAGCACGATCAGCCAGTGCCAAATGCTAAACGAACCCATTTCTTGCTCCTGATGCAGCCGCGGGCGCATTCCTTGATGCCCGGACCCGTTGTTCCGTCCCGTGATGGCCGCGCCGGGCGACGGTTGCCGGCGCAGCTTCTGTCCGGGCGCTGCCGCCGCGGACACGACTTCCCTGCCAAGGCTGCCCGGTCAGGGCAGCGGTCCCTTCCAGGCGTGGCGCGGTCCACCCAGCACATGGAGGTGCAGGTGGTAGACCTCCTGTCCACCATCCGGGCCGGTATTGATCACCGTCCGGAAGCCGTTGGAACAGCCGGCCGCGCGCGCCAGTTCAGGCACCTTCAGCATCATTCTAGCAAGCACCTGTCCTTCGCCGGCGCCGCAATCGGCCAGCGAGTCGACATGCGATTTGGGAATGACCAGCAAGTGTACCGGGGCCTTGGGATGGATATCGTGGAAAGCCAGCATGTCGTCGTCTTCATAGACTTTGTTCGACGGCAGCTGGCCGGCCACGATCTTGCAGAAGATGCAATTATCCTGAGCGTTCATGAAAATTTCGTTGCGACGGCCGCGGCGCCGCGGGTCGCCTCCTGCACTGGCGGCCCGGCATCCTTCGACATCAGAACTGCTGGTCCGGGTACATCGGCTTGCTGTCGTTCAGATACAGCCAGCCCTTGACGATACGATACAGCATCCACAGCGACAGCACGCCCCAGACGGCAAAGGCCAGCGGCATCAGCACAACTGTCGCGAACAGCACCCCGCCCAGCACGCCCCACACCACCGACCACCAGAACGAGCGGATCTGCCACGCGAAGTGCGAGGCATACAGCGAACCGCGGGCATCGTCGCGCTTGACGTAGTCGATCACGATCGCGATCAGCGCGGTGATGCCGCCGGTGAGCCAGAAGATGGCGTACAGCGCGTAAAGAATGTGCAGCAGCTTGCGCAGGCTGCCCAGCTGTTCGCCACTGGGGGTGGTGACCTGCCCGGTGTAGTCGTTCGCCATCATCGCCCTCGGTTGGAAGCCTGCCTCGCGGCAGGCGGGAGACCGGCCGGCACGCGCGCCGGCTAGTCCTTGCGCCGGGCCTTCTCTTCCAGGCCAGACAGCCCTTCGCGCCGCGCCAGCTCGTTGACCACGTCAGCCGGCGTCAGGCCAAAGTTTGCCAGCAGCACCATGCTGTGGAACCACAGGTCGGCGACTTCATAGACCACCTTGCCGGCCGCGGCGCCGCTTTCCCCGGCGGCGCGCGCGTCCTTGGCGGCCATCACGGTCTCGGTGGCTTCCTCGCCGATCTTCTTCAGGATCGCGTCGTCGCCCTTGCTGAACAGGCGCGCGACGTAGGACTTGTCGGGGTCGCCGCCGTTGGCGGGCTTGCGCGATTCCAGCACCTCGGCCAGGCGCGCCAGGACATCGTTGCTGCTGAGTGCGTTGTCGCTCATGGCTTGGTGTAGATCTGGGCAGGGTCCTTCAGCACCGGTTCGACCGTCTGCCAGTCGCCGGTATCCGCATCGCCGTCGAATTTCTGGAAGAAGCAGGAATGGCGCCCGGTGTGGCAGGCGATGCTGTCGACCTGAGTGACCTTCAGCAGCACCACGTCTTCATCGCAGTCCAGGCGGATCTCGTGCACCTTCTGCACATGGCCCGACTCTTCGCCCTTGTGCCACAGGCGCTTGCGCGAACGCGACCAGAACACGGCCTCGCCCAGCTCCACGGTGCGCAGCAGCGCGTCACGGTTCATGAACGCGAACATCAGCACGTCGTTCGAGCCGGCTTCCTGCACGATCACCGGCACCAGGCCGTTATCGTCCCACTTGACCTTGTTGAGCCACTTCTTTGCCATGATCAGATCCGCACGGGAATGCCCTCACGGGCCATGAATGCCTTGGCTTCGCCCACGGTGTGCTGGCCGTAGTGGAAGATGCTGGCGGCCAGCACCGCATCGGCGCGGCCCCGGGTGATGCCGTCGGCCAGGTCCTGCAGGCCGCCGACGCCGCCCGAGGCGATCACCGGCACCGGCACCGCATCGCTGACCGCGCGGGTCAGTTCGAGGTCGAAGCCGCTCTTGGTGCCATCGCGGTCCATGCTGGTGAGCAGGATTTCGCCGGCGCCGCGCGTAGCCATTTCACGGGCCCATTGCACGGCGTCCAGCCCCGTTGCCTTGCGCCCGCCGTGGGTGAAGACCTCCCAGCGCGGCGCTTCCCCCGGAGCGGAGCTGCGCTTGGCGTCGATCGCCACCACGATGCACTGCGAGCCATAGCGCGCCGTCGCATCCGACACCAGCTGCGGGTTGGCAATCGCCGACGAGTTGACGCTGATCTTGTCCGCCCCGGCGTTGAGCAGCCGGCGCACGTCTTCGACGGTGCGCACGCCGCCGCCCACCGTCAGCGGGATGAATACCTGCGAAGCGACATCCTCGATGATATGCAGCATCAGGTCGCGCCCGTCGCTGGTCGCGGTGATGTCGAGGAATGTGATTTCATCGGCGCCCTGCTCGTCATAGCGGCGCGCGATTTCCACGGGATCGCCCGCGTCGCGCAGCTCGACAAAGTTGACGCCCTTGACCACCCGCCCGTTGGTCACGTCCAGGCAGGGGATGATACGTTTGGCTAGCATGAGATTCCTTGTCCGCCACCGCTGCCGTGCCGGCAGCGGCCGGGCGGCCGCGCCCGCGGCGCCGTTGCCTTATTGCCCGTCGCGCAGCTTGTCGGCGCGCGCCTGCGCGTCGGCAAAGTTGAGGTCGCCGGAGTAGATCGCGCGGCCGCAGATGACCCCTTCCACGCCCTCGCCCTCCACCGCGCACAGATTGTCGATATCGGCCAGGTTGGACAACCCGCCGCTGGCGATCACGGGGATCGACATCGACTGCGCCAGCTTGACGGTGGCATCGATGTTGATCCCCTGCAGCATGCCGTCGCGCCCGATGTCGGTGTAGATGATCGCCTCGACGCCGTAGTCTTCGTACTTGCGCGCCAGGTCCGCCACCTCGTGGCCGGTCAGCTTGCTCCAGCCGTCGGTCGCGACCTTGCCGTCCTTCGCATCGAGCCCGACGATGATATGGCCGCCGAAGGCCGAGCAGGCGTCCTTCAGGAACCCGGGGTTCTTCACCGCCGCGGTGCCGATGATCACGTACGAGAGCCCGTCGTCCAGCCAGCGCTCGATGGTGTTCAGGTCGCGGATGCCGCCGCCCAGCTGCACCGGGATCTCGTCGCCGACCTCGGCGATGATGGACTTGATGGCGGCCTCGTTGCGGGGCTTGCCCACGAACGCGCCGTTCAGGTCCACCAGGTGCAGGCGGCGGGCGCCCTGCTCCACCCAGTGGCGTGCCATGGCGGCGGGATCTTCGGAAAAGACGGTGGCCTGGTCCATGTCGCCTTGTTTGAGGCGTACACACTGACCGTCCTTCAGGTCGATGGCCGGAATGAGCAACATATGCGTGACGAGCGTGGTTGAGTGAGTGAGATTGAGCGAGACCGGCGCGGGCCGGTCAGGTCGGGTCGATAGTCGATCGGAAACGGGTCAGGTGCCGGGTCGGTTAGCGGTCGAGCATCGGATAAACAAGCGAATCGCGAATCGGCAAGGCTGCGCTTCAGGGATTCCAGTGAACGAAGTTCCGGTACAGCTGCAGGCCCAGGGCCGCGCTTTTCTCGGGGTGGAACTGCGTCGCGAAAATATTATCGCGGGCTACCGCGCTGGTAAACACGACTCCGTATTCCGTTTCGCCGGCAATATGGGCCGGATCCTGCGCCTGCACATAGTAGCTGTGGACGAAATAGAACCAGCTGTCGTCCGGGATGCCGCTCCACAGCGGGTGCGGCCTGGCCTGGCGCACCCGGTTCCAGCCCATCTGCGGCACCTTGTAGCGCGAGCCATCCGGCTGCGTCATGCCGTCCAGCGCAAAGCGCACCACCTGTCCGGGCATCAGTCCCAGCGCCGGGGTGCGGTCCGTGCCGGCGCGGCTTTCGGTGCTGAACTCGAACAGCATCTGCTCGCCCACGCACACGCCCAGCATCGGCTTGCTCGCGGCGGCCTCGACCACCGCTTCCTGCAGCCCTGACGCGCCCAGCGCCGACATGCAGTCCGGCATCGCGCCCTGGCCCGGCAGCACCACGCGGTCCGCCGAGCGGATGCCTTCGGGCGCATCCACCACCCGGACATCGGCCTCCGGTGCCGCGGCACGCAACGCCTGCGCCACCGAGCGCAGGTTGCCCATGCCGTAATCCACAATTGCTATGGTAGTCATGATTTCAAAACAGGCAACAATGTCTTCAGCCCGTCCACGATGAATTCCACGGCCAGTGCCGACAGGATCAGGCCCATCAGGCGCGTGCCGATATTGATGCCGGTGCGCCCGATTACCCGGGCGATCGGGTCCGCCGCGCGGAATACCAGGTACACCACCGAGCCCAGCAACGCGCCAAGTCCGACCAGGATCAGCAACTGGTACCAGTGCTGGGTCTTGCCGGCATAGACGATCACCGTGCTGATCGAGCCCGGCCCGGTCAGCAGCGGCAGCGCCAGCGGCACCACCGCAATGCTCGACTTTACTTCTGCCTCGTCCTCTTCTTCCGGCGTGGCCTTGGTGCGGCTGGTTTGCGCATTCAGCATGTTCATGGCCATCATGATCATGATGAGCCCGCCGCCCACCTGCAGCGATGCCACCGAGATATTGAAGAACTCGATGATCTGCTGGCCCAGCAGCGCCGACACCGCTACCACGATCGCCACCGAGATCGACGCGATCTTGATGGTACGCAGCTTTTCCGCTTCCGTCTGCTGGCTGGTCAGGCTGATGAAGAACGGGATCGCCCCGATCGGGTTGATCAGCGCCAGCAGCGAGATAAACGACTTGAGCGTATCCATCGGTTGCGGTTTGCCAGCATCGCTGGCCGTATTGGCTAGAGAGATGTGGGCGGGCGCCGCAACCAGCCGGCACGCCTACGGGTTCAGGCTGCTCAGAGCGTACCCTTGGTCGAAGGGATCGTGTTGGCCGCGCGCGGGTCCAGTTCTACCGCCATGCGCAGGGCCCGGCCAAAGGCCTTGAACACGGTTTCGCACTGATGGTGGGCATTGATGCCGCGCAGGTTGTCGATATGCAGCGTGACGCCGGCATGGTTGACGAAGCCGCGGAAGAACTCGATGGTCAGGTCGACGTCGAAGCTGCCCACGCGCGCACGCGTGAAGGGGACATGGAATTCCAGGCCCGGACGGCCGGAGAAATCGATCACCACGCGCGACAGGCATTCGTCCAGCGGCACGTAGCTGTGGCCGTAGCGGGTGATGCCCTTCTTGTCGCCAATGGCCCGGGCCACTGCCTGGCCGAGCGTGATGCCAACGTCTTCCACCGTATGGTGGTCGTCGATATGCGTGTCGCCGGTGGCTTCGACCTCCAGGTCGAACATGCCATGCCGGGCGATCTGGTCGAGCATGTGGTCGAGGAACGGCACGCCCGACGCCAGCTTCTGGCGGCCGCTGCCGTCGAGATTCAGGGAAACGCGAATCTGCGTTTCCGAAGTATTGCGGGTGACCTCTGCAACACGCATGGTGTTAATCCTGCAGCGACGCTGCGAATGCCTCAAGGAACTGCGCGTTTTCTTCGGGCGTGCTGACCGTGACGCGCAGACAATTGGCCAGCAACGGGTGCATTTTACTCACGTTCTTGATCAATACCTTGCGAGCCAGCAGGCGCTCGAAGGTCTGTGCGGCATCCGGCACGCGCACCAGCAGGAAATTGGCCGCGCTGGGGAACACGGTGACCCCGGGCTGCGCGGCCATGCCGTCTGCCACGCGGGTGCGTTCGGCACGCAATTGCGCGGCCTGTTCGTCCAGCACCGACACATGCTCCAGCGCGAACAGCGCGGCCGCCTCGGTCAGCACGTTGACGTTATAGGGCGGGCGCACCTTGTCGAGCTGCGACAGCCATTCCGGCGCGCCGGCCAGGTAGCCCAGGCGGATGCCGGCCAGGCCCAGCTTCGATACGGTGCGCATCACCAGCAGGTTGCCGAAGTCCGTCAACCGCGGCATCCAGCTGTGCTGGGCGAACGGCTGGTAGGCCTCGTCGACCACCACCAGGCTGTTGCAGACCTCGCCCTGGGCGGCGCGGATGATGGCCTCCATGTCGGCGGCGTCGAACAGGTTGCCGGTGGGGTTGTTCGGATAGGCCAGGTAGATGATGGCGGGCTGCTGCGCGGCCATCGCCGCCAGCATCGCGGCGCGGTCCAGCGTGAAATCGTCGCGCAGCGGCACGCCGACGAACTGCAGGCCGGCAAACTGCGCGGACATCGCGTACATGACGAAGCCCGGCACCGGTGCCATCACCTTTGCACCTGGCCTGGCCGCGGCCAGCGCCAGCATGCTGATGAGCTCGTCCGAGCCGTTGCCGAGCAGCACGTCCATGCCGGCCGGCACCTGCATCACGCGCTTGAGCGCGGCGCGCAACGCTTCGCTGCTCGGCACCGGGTAGCGGTTCAGCGCCACCTCGCCCAGCCGCTCGGCCAGTTGCCGGCGCAGCGCGGGCGGCAGGCGGTACGGATTTTCCATCGCGTCGAGCTTGACCAGACCGTGCGAATCCGGCACGTGGTAGGCGCCCATGGCGCGCACGTCGTCACGGATGATGCGTTCGATCAGGGAGGGCTCTACGGCTGACATGGAAGCTCCAGTTGGGTTGAGTCAGGGTTCAGCTACGCTTGAAACGATATTCCGCGCTGCGGGCGTGGGCCTGCAGGCCTTCTCCATAGGCCAGCTCTGCGGCGATCTGGCCCAGCATCTGCGCCCCGCCCTCGCTTACCTCGATCAGGCTCGAGCGCTTCTGGAAGTCATAGACGCCCAGCGGCGACGAGAAGCGCGCGGTGCGCGAGGTCGGCAGCACGTGGTTGGGGCCGGCGCAGTAGTCGCCCAGCGACTCGCTGGTATAGCGGCCCAGGAAGATGGCGCCGGCGTGGCGGATCTTCTCGCTCCACTGGCGCGGGTTCTCGGCCGAGATCTCGAGGTGCTCCGGCGCGATCGCATTGGCGATCTCGCAGGCCTCTTCCATGTCCCGCACCTTGATCAGCGCGCCGCGGCCGGAGATCGACGCGGCAATCACGTCGCGGCGCGGCATGGTGCCAAGCTGGCGCTGGATGCTGGCTTCGACGCGGGCGATATAGTCCGCGTCCGGGCACAGCAGGATCGACTGCGCCAGTTCGTCGTGCTCGGCCTGCGAGAACAGGTCCATCGCCACCCAGTCGGGGTCGGTGGTGCCGTCGCAGATCACCAGGATCTCGGAAGGGCCGGCGATCATGTCGATGCCGACGGTGCCGAACACGCGGCGCTTGGCCGCGGCGACGTAGGCATTGCCCGGGCCGACGATCTTGTCGACCTGCGGCAGCGTCGCCGTGCCGTAGGCGAGCGCACCCACGGCCTGCGCGCCGCCAATGGTGAATACGCGATCCACGCCGGCGATCTGCGCCGCCGCCAGCACCAGTTCATTGCGCACGCCGCCGGGCGTGGGCACGACCATGATGATTTCCTTCACGCCCGACACGCGCGCGGGGATCGCGTTCATCAGCACCGACGACGGGTAAGCGGCCTTGCCGCCCGGCACGTAGATGCCGACGCGGTCCAGCGGGGTCACCTTCTGGCCCAGCATGGTGCCGTCGGCCTCGGTGTATTCCCAGCTGTGGCTGCCGCATTCGATCTTCTGCTTCTCGTGGTAGGCGCGCACGCGCGCGGCGGCGGCCTCCAGCGCGGCGCGGCGCTTGGGCTCGAGGTCTTCGAGCGCGGCCTCCAGCTGCTGCTGCGATACCTCCAGCGCGCCCATCGACGCCGCCTCGACGCGGTCGAAGCGGCGCGTGTATTCCAGCACCGCGGCATCGCCGCGCGCTTTCACGTCGGCCAGGATCTGCGCCGCGGCGCGGTCGATGGCCTCATCTTCGCCGGCCTCGAAGGCCAGCACCTGGCGCAGTGCCTCGGCAAAGCCCGGCTCGCTGGAATCGAGCCGGCGGATCGGCAGGCTTTCCATTTCGGTTGGGTTCATGACTTCTGTTCCTGTCAGGCGGCGACCGGCCTCAGGCCAGCGCCGCTGAAGCGCGTTCGAAGGCGTCGAGGATCGGTGCCAGCCGCTCGCGCTTGAGTTTGAGCGCGGCCTGGTTCACCACCAGCCGCGACGAGATCTGCACGATCTCTTCCACTTCCACAAGATTGTTGGCGCGCAGCGTGCTGCCGGTGCTGACCAGGTCGACGATGGCGTCGGACAGGCCCACCAGCGGGCCCAGTTCCATCGAACCGTACAGCTTGATCAGGTCGACGTGAACGCCCTTCTTCGCAAAATGCTCGCGCGCGGTCTGCACGTACTTGGTTGCCACGGCCAGGCGCGCGCCCTGGCGCACGGCATTGGCATAGTCAAACCCGGCCGGCACCGCCACCGACATGCGGCAGCGCGCGATGTTCAGGTCGATCGGCGCGTACAGTCCGGCCATGCCGTTTTCCATCAGCACGTCCTTGCCGGCCACGCCAAAGTCGGCCGCGCCGTACTGCACGTAGGTCGGCACGTCCGAGGCGCGCACGATCACCACGCGCACCGCCGGGTCGGAGGTCGGCAGGATCAGCTTGCGCGAGGTCTCGGGGTCCTCGGTGACGCGGATGCCGGCCGCTTCCAGCAGCGGCAGCGTCTCGGTGAAGATGCGGCCCTTGGACAGCGCCAGCGTCAGCTGGTTGGGCGATGCATTGAAAGCGGGGCTCATCGGGCTTCAGTCCTTGGTGCTCAGGCAATGCGGCGGATCTTCGCGCCCACTGCCGACAGCTTGTCTTCCATGCGGTCGTAGCCGCGATCCAGGTGGTAGATGCGGTCGATCACGGTCTCGCCGTCGGCCACCAGGCCGGCGATCACCAGGCTGGCCGAGGCGCGCAGGTCGGTCGCCATCACGTTGGCGCCCGACAGGCGCGGCACGCCGTTGACCACCGCGGTGTTGCCTTCGACGGTAATGTCGGCGCCCAGGCGGTTCAGCTCCTGCACGTGCATGAAGCGGTTTTCGAAGATGGTCTCGGTGACGCGCGCGGTGCCTTCGGCCACGGCGTTCAGGGCCATGAACTGGGCCTGCATGTCGGTCGGGAAGGCGGGGTATTCCGAGGTGCGGAAGCTCACGGCCTTCGCGCGGTGCGGCATCGCCAGGCGGATCCAGTCGTCGCCGGTCTCGAGCCTTGCGCCGGCTTCGCGCAGCTTGTCGAGCACGGTGTCGAGGATGTCGGGCTGCACGCCGCGCAGCACCAGGTCGCCCAGCGTGGCGGCCGCCGCGCACAGGAAGGTGCCGGCCTCGATGCGGTCGGCGATAACGCTGTGGCTGGCCCCATGCAGGCGCTCGACGCCGTGCACCACCAAGCGGTCAGTGCCGATGCCGTCGATCTTCGCGCCCATCTTGACCAGCAGGTGCGCCAGGTCGGTCACCTCGGGCTCGCGCGCGGCGTTTTCCAGCACGGTCTCGCCTTCGGCCAGCGTGGCGGCCATCAGCAGGTTCTCGGTGCCGGTCACGGTGATCATGTCGGTCACCACGCGCGCGCCCTTCAGGCGTTTGGCGCGGGCATGGATGAAGCCGTGTTCGATGGTGATCTCGGCGCCCATCGCCTGCAGGCCCTTGATGTGCTGGTCGACCGGCCGTGCGCCGATGCCGCAGCCGCCCGGCAGCGACACGCGGGCCTCGCCGAAGCGCGCCACCAGCGGACCCAGCACCAGGATCGAGGCGCGCATGGTCTTGACCAGCTCGTACGGGGCCTCGAGCACATTGACGTCGGCGCCGTTCAGCGTCACGCGGGCGCCGTCGAATTCCGCCTGCATGCCCATCAGGCGCAGCAGCTTGAGCGTGGTGCGCACGTCCTGCAGGTTCGGCACATTGTCCAGCGCGACGGTGTCGGCCGTCAGCAGGCCCGCGCACAGGATCGGCAGGGCGGCGTTCTTGGCGCCCGAGACGCGGATTTCACCCTTGAGCGGGCCGTTGCCGTGAATCTGGAATTTGTCCATGTTCTATGGTCTGGGCCGGGCACGCGCCCGGCATCATTGTTCTGGAGCCGCGCGCAGGCGCGGCGCGTTGTGCTTTACTTGCCTGCGCCCGCCTGCCACTCCGCGGGGGTCAGGGTCTTCATCGACAGCGCATGGATCTCGGCGCGCATGCGGTCGCCCAGCGCCGCGTAGACACGCTGGTGGCGCTGGATCAGCCGCTTGCCTTCGAATTCGTTGCTGACGATGGTGGCAAAGAAATGCTGGCCATCGCCCTCGACTTGCAGATGTTCGCAGGGCAGTCCTTGGGCAATGTAATCCCTGACTTGTTCCGGTGTAGGCAGCATGGGGGTTGTCTTCCGCGTGATTCAGCTTGATTCAACAGGGCCGGCCGCGGCTCAGTGGCGCAGCTTGTATCCGGACTTCAACAGGCGCAGCGCCAGCGCGGCCAGCACCACGAATGCCGATCCGACCACCGCCAGGCTGAACAGCGGCGACACGTCCGAGACGCCGAAGAAGCCATAGCGGAAGCCGTCGATCATGTAGAAGAACGGATTGGCATGGGACACCGCCTGCCAGAAGGCCGGCAGCGAATGGATCGAATAGAACACGCCGGACAGGAAGGTCGCCGGCATGATCAGGAAGTTCTGGAACGCGGCCAGCTGGTCGAACTTCTCGGCCCAGATGCCTGCGATCAGGCCGAGCGTGCCCAGGATGCCCGCGCCCAGCAGCGCGAATACCAGGATCCAGCCGACGTTGGCGAAATGCAGGTTGGCAAACCACGCCGTCACCAGCAGCACGCCCAGGCCGACGGTCAGCCCGCGGATCACCGAGGCCACCACGTAGGCGCCGAACATCTCCCAGTGCGACAGCGGCGGCAGCAGCACGAACACCAGGTTGCCGGTGATCTTGGACTGGATCAGCGACGAAGAGCTGTTGGCGAACGCGTTCTGCAGCACGCTCATCATCACCAGCCCGGGCACCAGGAAGGCGGTGTAGCTGATCTGGTCATAGACCTTGACCCGGTCTTCCAGCACATGGCCGAAGATCAGCAGGTACAGCACCGCGGTCAGCACCGGCGCGGCCACGGTCTGGAAGCTCACCTTCCAGAAGCGCAGCACTTCCTTGTACAGCAGGGTGCGGAACCCCACCAGGCCGCCGACGGCCATCGGACCGAGGCGGGCGTCGTCCAGGACTTCGATGTCGCCAGGCTGCTTCATGCCGCGGCCTCCATCGCCGGGTCGGGCAGCACGCCGGGCATATGCCCCTCGCGGCGCATGATCTGCACGAATACGTCCTCGAGGTCGGCCTTGTTGATTTCCATGTCTTCGATGTCACAGCCCGCTTCGCGGCAGGCGGCCAGGATCGGTTCCACCGCCTGGTAGCCCGACAGCCGCAGCCGCACGGCGCGCTCGCCGGGGTTGGCCGGCATGCGCAGCGGCTCCAGCGCAGACGGCAGGCCGCCGCGCGCGAAGGTCAGCACCAGCTGCAGGCCGGCAAACTGCGTCAGCAGGTTGCTGGTGCGGTCCAGCGCCACCACTTCGCCGAACTTGAGCATGGCGATGCGGTCGCACAGGGCCTCCGCCTCTTCGAGGTAATGCGTGGTCAGGATGATGGTGTGCCCTTCGCGGTTCAGGCGCGAGATGAACTTCCACAGCGTTTGCCGCAACTCCACGTCGACGCCGGCAGTGGGCTCGTCGAGCACGATCACCGGCGGGCGGTGCACCAGCGCCTGCGCCACCAGCACGCGCCGCTTCATGCCGCCGGACAGCTGGCGCATATTGGCATCGGCCTTCCCGGTCAGGTCCAGGTTGGCCATGATCTCGTCGATCCAGTCGTCATTGCGGGTCAGGCCGAAATAGCCGGACTGCAGCCGCAGCGTCTCGCGCACCGTGAAGAACGGATCGAACACCAGCTCCTGCGGCACCACGCCCAGCATACGCCGCGCCATCCGGTAATCGGCGACGACATCGTGCCCCAGCACACTGACGCGGCCGGAATCGGCCCGGTTCAAACCGGCGAGGATCGAGATCAGCGTGGTCTTGCCGGCGCCGTTGGGCCCGAGCAGCCCGAAAAATTCGCCGCGTTCGACGGTGAAGCTGACGCCCTTGAGCGCCTGCAGGTTGCGGTAGCGCTTGCGAACGTCGTGGATTTCAATGGCTTTCATGGCCGATTGTTTGTGGCGGGTCCGGCTCTTTCAGGGCTGGCCGCCAGGAAATGGGGAGCAAAGCGTGCCCGGATATTCCTGGTCCGGCATGGATTGGGCCGGCAACAGGCGGGGGGATGGGCGAATAACCCGGAATTATAGGGGATGCGGGGTTGGTCCCGCTTGATCCCCGCCGGATCCGCCCCGGGGGCTCGGCGGCCGCACCAGCGGTCGCCGCGGCATCGCGTGCGGCCGCCTGGCTGGCGACCGGCGATGCCGGATCAATGTCGGTGGTGGTGTCCCGGTGAGGCAGCGGCAGGCGCCGCCGCGCCGGCCAGGCCAAGCAGGCCGTCGACGCCGTACAGGCTGGCCAGTTGCGCCAGTTGCGCCGGCACCCCGCGCAGCACCAGCGCCTGGCCGCGCGCCACCGCGGCCCGGTGCCACGCCAGCAGCACGGCGACGGCAGCCGAGTCCACCTGCGCCAGGCCCGTGCAGTCGACCTCGAGGTCGCCCTGGGCCACGCGCGCCAGCCCGTCGCGCAGCACCGCGGCGGCATTCTGGTTGGTCAGCGAGTTACCCGGCGAAAGCATGGCGTCAGTGGCCTGGATGCGGAAAGAAGAAAAGGGATCTGAAACAAAAGCTCCCGCGCGGGGCGGGAGCCTGTGCCGCGAACGGCCATTGTAGTGCAACTTCGGCGCGCCGTGCTGCATAGCAGCGACGCGACGCCAGCGCAGCTTAGCTCTTGGCGTTGGCGAGCTGGCGGTTGCGGTCCTGCAGCGTCTTGATCACGCCCTCGACGCCCTGCTGGCCGACGATGGTGTTGAAGCTGCCCTTGTAGGCCTCGGTCAGCCATGCGCCCAGCACGTTGATGTCATAGACCTTCCAGCCCTGCGCGGTCTTTTCCAGGCGGTAGTCCATCTGGATCGGCTCGCCCTTGTTGATGACCTGGGTGCGGATGGTGGCATCGGTATCGTCGGCGGTGCCGCGGTACGGACGGTATTGCACGGTCTGGTCGCGGATCTGCGCGATGGCACCGGCGTAGGTGCGGATCAGCAGGGTCTTGAATTCCTCGGTGATCTGCTTCTGCTGCTCGGGCGTGGCCTTGGACCAGTTGCGGCCCATGGCGATCTGCGTGGTCTTCTGGAAGTTGGCGTTAGGGATGATCTTCTGTTCGACCAGCGCGGTGATCTTGCCGATATTGCCGGCCTGCATGTCCTTGTCGGCCTTCACGGTCGACATCACGTCATTGACCACGGCCTTGACCAGCCCGTCCGGGGTGGCGGCGTCCTGAGCCGATACCTGGGCCTGCGCGGTCCCCGCGAAGGCAACCGCCGTCAGGAGGGGGAGCAACAGTCGCTTGAGCATGTGAGATTTCCTTCTTTATCAAAGAGGTCGTGACCCGCATGCCGGGGCTTCGATGCACGCCGGCCGGCCATGGGCCCTTTCGGATTGGAACATAGCGGCGTCGCGCGCATTGCCATCAAAAGCGCATCGGACGCCACCTTCAAACAATTTGTTTCAGCGGTCACAGCGCATTCACAGCGCCAGTGCCGTGTTCGCCGCCTCAGCGGAAGCGCACTCCCGGCATACCCGGCAGCACCGGCGGCAACGGCATGCTCTGGCCTTCCGGCTGAGTCTCGCCCGCTGCGCCCGGCTTGGGCGGCTCGGCGGCCGGGGCGGAAGCGCCGTCCGCCGACGGAGCCGGCGCCGGTGCTGGTGCTGGTACGGCACTGGCGTCCGTCGCGGCGGGCGCCGGCGCTGCGCCTTCCGCCTCGGCTTCGTCGTCGCTACCCGGCGGATTGCCGTCGTAGATCAGGTACTGGCGCCGCTGCAGGTAGGAATCGCGCAGGAACGAGTACTTGTCCAGCGCCGCCTGTTCCAGCAGGCTGCTGGCCCCCAGCAGCTGGGCGCGGCCGGCGACGATGCGCACGCCGACCAGCGAGTTGCGCAGCGAAACCGGGTAGAAATACGCCGACGGGTCCGCCTGGCGGTCCACCAGCATGCCGGCGGTGTCGCGGAAGGTGCTGGGGCCGAACAGCGGCAGCACCAGGTACGGACCGGCCGGCACGCCCCACACGCCCAGCGTCTGGCCGAAGTCTTCCTTGTACTTCGGCAGGCCGGCCGGGGTGGCGATGTCGATCAGGCCGCCGATGCCCAGCACGGTGTTCATCGCCACGCGCATGGTGTCTTCGGCCGCGCGCGTGGGCTTGCCCTGCAGCAGGTTGTTCACCGCCGAATAGACATCGCTGACGTTGGAGAAGAAATTCTCCACCGCGCGCTGCACCGGCGTCGGCATGTAGTCGGCATAGAGCTCGGCCACCGGGCGCAGGATGCCCTTGTCGAAGTCCTCGTTGATCTTCGAGACCTCTCGGTTGAACGGCTCCAGCGGATCCTTCGGATTGGCGGTGGGGCCCGTGGCGCAACCGGCAAGCGCCGCTGCGGCGGCGGCCGTGGCCAGGAGGTTGCGGATGGGGCGGGCGGCGTTCACTTGAGATCTCCAGCCGGCGCCGGCGCACTGGCGCCGGTGGACGAGCCGCCGCCGGCATCGGCGGCCTTGTTGTACAGGAACTGCCCGATCAGGTTTTCGAGCACGACCGCGGACTGCGTCATGGTGATGCGCGCGCCGTCGGCCAGCATGGCCGTATCGCCGCCGGCTTCCAGGCCGATGTACTGCTCCCCCAGCAGGCCCGAGGTCAGGATCTTGGCCGAGGTGTCCTTCGGAAACTGGTAACGCGTCTCCAGGCTCATCTCGACGGTGGCCTGGTAGGTCTTGTCGTCGAAGCGGATCGCCGCGACCCGGCCGACCACCACGCCCGCGCTCTTGACCGGCGCGCGCGGCTTGAGCCCGCCGATATTGTCGAAGCGGGCCTGCACGGTATAGGTGTCCTGGAAGCTGAAGGCGCTCATGTTTCCCGCCTTGAGGGCGAGGAAGAGCAAGGCGACGAACCCTGCCGCCACAAACAGCCCCACCCAGAAATCGAGTGTGTTTTTTCTCATTGGAATCTCTTTCTTCAACCCCGTAGTGTCGTGTCGCTGCCTTGTTGTCGCTGCCCTGTCATCGTACTTCGCGCATGGTCTCGGCCGCCCGCCTCAGTTGCTGAACATCAGCGCGGTGAGCAGGAAATCCAGCCCCAGCACCGCCAGCGACGCGATGACCACGGTGCGGGTGGTCGCGCGCGAGACGCCTTCCGGGGTGGGCCTGGCTTCGAAACCCTGGTACAGCGCAATGAACGTCACCGCGATGCCAAAGATAAAGCTCTTGATCACGCCATTGAGCACATCGGCGCGCACGTCCACGCCGCCCTGCATCTGCGACCAGAAGGCACCGGCGTCGACGCCGATCAGTTGCACCCCGACCACGTAGCCACCCAGGATGCCCACCGCGCTGAAGATCGCGGCCAGCACCGGCATGGCGATCACGCCCGCCCAGAAGCGCGGCGCGACCACGCGCTGCAGCGGATTCACCGCCATCATTTCCATGGCCGTGAGCTGCTCGCCCGCCTTCATCAGCCCGATCTCGGCGGTCAGCGACGTGCCGGCGCGGCCGGCGAACAGCAGCGCGGTCACCACCGGGCCCAGTTCGCGCACCAGCGACAGCGCCACCAGCAGCCCCAGCGCCTGCTCGGAGCCGTAGCGGTTGAGCGTGTAGTAGCCCTGCAGGCCGAGCACGAAGCCGACAAACAGGCCCGACACCGCGATGATCACCAGCGAAAGGTTGCCGACAAAAAAGACCTGGTCGGTCACCAGCCGGAAGCGGCGCAGCAGCGCCGGCGACAGCGCCAGCACCGCCAGGAACATGCGCGTGGCGTGGCCCAGCCCGGAAATGCTGCGGCGCACGGCCGCACCGATGGCGCTGAAGAAGCCCGTCACCCACCCGGTCATCGCGCCCCTCCGACGAAATCCTCGGCCAGCGACGGTCCGGCGTAGTGGAACGGCACCGGGCCGTCGGCCTCGGCATGGACAAACTGGTGCACGAACGGATCGGTGGAGGCGCGCAGGGCCTCGGGCGTGCCTTCGGCGGCGATGCGCCCGTCGGCAATGAAATAGACGTAGTCGGCGATCTGGAAGGTCTCGTGCACGTCGTGCGAGACGATGATGGTGGTGGCGCCGAGCGCGTCGTTGAGGCTGCGGATCAGCCGCGCGGTCAGGCCGAGCGAGATCGGGTCCAGCCCGGCGAAGGGTTCGTCGTACATCAGCAGCGCCGGGTCCAGCGCGATCGCGCGGGCCAGCGCCACGCGCCGCGCCATGCCGCCGGAAATCTGCGACGGCATCAGGTCGCGCGCGCCGCGCAAGCCGACTGCGTTGAGCTTCATCAGCACCAGGTCGCGGATCATCGACTCGGGCAGGTCGGTGTGCTCGCGCAGCGGGAAGGCGACATTGTCGAACACCGACAGGTCGGTAAACAGCGCGCCGAACTGGAACAGCATGCCCATCTGCCGGCGCACGGCGTAGAGCCCGGCGGTATCGAGCCGGTGGATGTCCGTGCCGGCAAAGCGCACCGAGCCCGACTGCGGCCGCACCTGTCCACCGATCAGCCGCAGCACCGTGGTCTTGCCGCAGCCAGAGCCGCCCATCACCGCGATCACCTTCCCGCGCGGAAATTGCATGGTCAGGCCGGACAGGATCGGCTTGCCGTGGTCCGCGTAGGCGAAATCCACCGCAGTCAGTTCGACAAGGTTTTGAGCAGAATCGGTCACGTTGGCACCGGTCGGGACAGGGGCGCATTATAAGGTGTACTACCTACCCCTTGCTGGCACCCGTGTTTCCCGCGCCACATGCAGCGTGCCTGTGGAGCCTCAGAATCTGCTGGTCGCCGGGCAATCTGGCCGATTTCCGCTGGAAAGCGGCCAGTTTCCCGCCACGCCGCAGTGGCGCTCAAGGCTCCTGCGCGATCGGCACGTCCCTGAGGATCACCTGCCACTGGATCGATTCGGAGCGAATCGCGGTGGCAAACGCCTCGGGCGAGTCGCGCAGCGGCGTCAGGCCGGCGGCCTGCAGGCGCGAGCGCACCTCGCGCTCGGCCATCACGCCGTCCAGCTCACCGGCCAGGCGCGCAACGATGGCGCGCGGCGTCTTGGCCGGCGCCATCACGCCAAACCAGGCCGCCGCCGCGTAGCCGTCCTGCCCGGATTCCTGCAGCGTCGGCACCAGCGGCGCCAGCGGGGAGCGCGCCACGCCGGTCACGCCGATCAGCCGCAGCCCGCCGCTCTTGACCTGGCCCTGGACCGCCGCGAACGAACAGAAGCAGGCGCTGATCCGGCCGGCCAGCATCTCCTGCACTACCGCGGCCTCGCCCTTGCCGGTGACCAGCGGCACGCCGCCGCGCAGGCCGCGCACCGCGTATTCGGCGTACAGGTGCGAAGGACTGCCGGGCTGGCCGTAGCCGTAGCTGTAGGAGCCGGGGCTGGACCTGACCGCGGTCATCCATTGGTCCGGCGTCCGCATCGGCAGCCGGGCGTCGATCACCAGGAACAGCGGCGTGGTGGCGACGCGCGCGACCGGCGTGAAATCGCGCACGACGTCGTAGGGCACCGGCTCCAGGCCGGGCTGGATCAGCATGTTGGCCTGGTGGAACAGCAGCGTATGACCGTCGGAACTGGCCTTGGCGACGACATCGCCGGCGATGGTCCCGGCGCTGCCGGGACGGTTATCGACCTCGACCGGCACGCCGAGCCTGGCCGACAGGCGCTCGGCCAGCATCCGCGCCACGGCATCGGCAACGCCGCCGGCGGGGAACGGCACGATCAGGCGCATCGGGCGATCGGGAAAGGACATGCTGCGCGCAAGCGGCTGCGTGCCGGCAAGCGCGGGCCTGGCCGGCACGGCAGACGCCAGCGTGGCACCTCCCAGGGCGACCAGGCACAGCAGGCTCGGCAGCCAGCGCCGCGCGGCGGCCGCGGCGGGCAGGCGCGGCGCGCATTTCGCTTTACCTCGCCAAAGTCGCGACAGATTGCGCACTTCGGACATCGTTTTCCTCCGGCCCGTCTCCTGAGGAGGCGGCAAACAGGTTCTGGGGAAAATGGATTGGCGAGGCAGTTTCCGTTAGTTGTTTTTGAAAATTGTAAGGACAATGTCCGGGCCGCCACAGGCACGTAAACCATAGCCGGGAGAACCCTGAAAGCCTTGCTGCGCCTTGCCAAATGCGCCCGCGGCGGTTGCCGTGCAACGCCCGGATATAATCCGCCGATGACGAAATTCACCGTGCGGCCGATGGTCCGGAGCGACCTCCCGGCCGTGCTGGCTGTACAGGCCAGCTGCTATACCGAAGCACTGCTGGAAAGCGAGGCGGCTCTGGCAAGCCGGCTGGCGCTGGCCCCGGCCACCTGCTGGGTCGCGCACGACCCAGCGCAGCGCGGCACCCTCGCCGCCTACCTGTTTACCCACGCCTGGCCCGAAGACAGCCTGCCGCCGCTGGACGGCCGGCTCGACGATGGCTGGCGCCGGCATACCGCCCCTGACACCCTGACCTGGTTCGTGCACGACATGGCCGTGGCACCCGCCGGCCGCGGCACGGGGCTGGCGCCGCGCCTGTACGCGGCGGCGCAGGCGGCGGCGGTCGCCGCCGGGCTCGGGCGCTCGCGGCTGATTGCGGTGCAGGCCGCGGCGCCCTGGTGGCGCAGGCTCGGGTACGCGCCGGTGCCGGCGCAGATTTCCGCCCGCCATGCCGGCAAGCTGGCGGCATACGGCGCCGGCGCGGTGCTGATGGAACGGACGCTGGCGGACTGACACGCCGCGACGCCCAGGCATAAGAAAAAAAGCCCGCCGGCTTGCGCCAGGCGGGCTTTTTGTCGCGACGGTGCTGCGCGATCAGCGCGGCAGGTCGGTATGCCCCATCAGGAACGCATCGACCGAGCGCGCGGCCTGGCGGCCTTCGCGGATCGCCCATACCACCAGCGACTGGCCACGGCGCACGTCGCCGGCGGCGAACACCTTGGGCACGTTGGTATGGTACGCACGCTCGCCTTCGGTCGACGCCTTGGCGTTCTTGCGCGCATCGGTGTCGACGCCGAAGGCTTCCAGCATCGAGCCCACCGGGTTGGTGAAGCCCATCGCCAGCAGCACCAGGTCGGCCGGCAGGATGAACTCGCTGCCTTCGACTTCCTGCATGCGGCCATCCTTCCATTCGACGCGGCAGGCCTTCAGTGCCGTCACCTTGCCGTTCTCGCCGATGAATTCCTTGGTCGCGACCGACCAGTCGCGCTCGCAGCCTTCGTCATGCGACGACGAGGTGCGCAGCTTGATCGGCCAGTACGGCCACACCAGCGGCTTGTTCTCTTCTTCCGGCGGTTGCGGCAGCAGTTCGAACTGGGTCACCGAGGCGGCGCCGTGGCGGTTGGACGTGCCCACGCAGTCGGAGCCGGTATCGCCGCCGCCGATCACGATCACGTTCTTGCCCTCGGCGCGGATCTCGTTGGCACCGTCGCCGGCCACTTCCTTGTTCTGCGGGATCAGGAATTCCAGCGCGAAGTGGATGCCGTTCAGGTCGCGGCCCGGTACCGGCAGGTCGCGCGGCACTTCCGAGCCGCCCGCCAGCACCACGGCGTCGAACTGTTCCATCAGGGCCTGGGCCGAGATGGTTTCACGCGCGTAGTTCTTGATGCCGGCCGGCAGTTCGCCGTCGGTCACCATCACGCCGGCGCGGAAGGTCACGCCTTCGGCCTGCATCTGTTCCATGCGGCGGTCGATCAGCGACTTCTCCATCTTGAAGTCGGGGATGCCGTAGCGCAGCAGGCCGCCGATGCGGTCGTTCTTCTCGAACACGGTCACGTCATGGCCGGCGCGTGCCAGCTGCTGTGCGGCCGCCATGCCGGCGGGGCCGGAGCCGACCACGGCGACGGTCTTGCCGGTCTTGTGGCGCGGCAACTGCGGCTTGACCCAGCCCTCTTCCCAGGACTTGTCGATGATGGCGTGCTCGATCGACTTGATGCCCACGGGCAGCTCGTTGATGCCCAGCGTGCAGGCGGCCTCGCACGGTGCCGGGCAGATGCGGCCGGTGAACTCGGGGAAGTTGTTGGTCTGGTGCAGCACCTCGATCGCCGACTTCCAGTCCTGGCGGTACACCAGGTCGTTGAAGTCGGGGATGATGTTGTTGACCGGGCAGCCGTTGTTGCAGAACGGGATGCCGCAGTCCATGCAGCGCGCACCCTGGAGCTTCGCTTCGCTGTCGGACAGCGCGAACACGAATTCCTTGTAGTGCTTCACGCGCTTGACTACCGGTTCGTAGCCCTCATTCTGGCGCGGAAATTCGAGAAAGCCAGTCGCCTTACCCATGTTGCGTCCTTGGTCATGCTGCGCGGGACCGGCGGCTTCGCCGGCCCCGCGGTGGGGTCAGTATCTTGTCAGGGCCGCGGCGGCTTGCCGCGGCCCTTCGCTACGTTGGTTTTGCTGCGCTCGTCTCGCTCAGGCCGCGATGGCCTCGCGGTCGCTGTCGCGGGCGGCCTGTTCCTTGGCGTACATCTCGCCCAGCGCGCGCTTGTACTCGGTCGGGAAGACCTTGACGAACTTGCGGCGTGCCGTGGTCCAGTCAGCCAGCAGCGCCTTGGCGCGCTCGGAACCGGTGTAGCGGAAGTGCTGCTCGATCAGGTTGCGCAGGATGACTTCATCCAGCACGCGCTTGCCGTCGACCTTGTGCCACGAAGCCTGGGGCTGCCCCTTCTCCTGGTCGGCCGAGGCCAGCACCGCTTCCAGCGCCACCATCGAGGTGTTGCAGCGCTTGTCGAACAGGCCGTCCTCGTCATAGACGTAGGCCACGCCGCCCGACATGCCGGCCGCGAAGTTGCGCCCGGTGCCACCCAGCACCACCACCGTGCCGCCGGTCATGTACTCGCAACCGTGGTCGCCGGTGCCTTCCACCACTGCCACGGCGCCGGAGTTACGCACCGCGAAGCGCTCGCCGGCCACGCCGTTG
The DNA here is from genome assembly GCF_000069785.1 of Cupriavidus taiwanensis LMG 19424. Lineage (NCBI taxonomy): Bacteria > Pseudomonadati > Pseudomonadota > Betaproteobacteria > Burkholderiales > Burkholderiaceae > Cupriavidus > Cupriavidus taiwanensis. The sequence continues at coordinate 3,059,050 of NC_010528.1, forward strand.
AAGAACGCTTCGCCGGCGATGGCACCGTACAGCACGGTGTTGCCGACGATGATGTTGCGGGTCGGATCGCCGCGGAACTCGTGCGGAGCGCGCACGATCACGCGGCCGCCCGACAGGCCCTTGCCGACGTAGTCGTTGCCATCGCCCACCAGGTCCAGCGTGATGCCGTGCGCCAGGAACGCGCCGAACGACTGGCCGGCGGTGCCTTGCAGCTGGATGTGGATGGTGTCGTCGGGCAGGCCTTCGTGGCCGTACTGCCTGGCCACCACGCCCGACAGCATCGCGCCGACGGTACGGTTGACGTTCTTGACCGGCTGGATGAACGAGACACGCTCGCCCTTCTCGATCGCTGGACGGGCCTTGGCGATCAGCACGTGGTCCAGCGCCTTGCCGGCCTCGGCCGACAGGCCGTGGTCCTGCACGTCGGTGTGGTACAGCGGCACGTCCGCGCCCAGCGACACCTGGTGGAAGATGCGGCTGAAATCCAGGCCGCGCGCCTTCCAGTGCTCGATGCCGGCCTTGGTGTCGAGCAGGTCGGCGCGGCCGATCAGCTCGTCGAAGGTGCGGATGCCCAGCTGGGCCATGATCTCGCGCGCTTCTTCGGCAACGAAGAAGAAGAAGTTCACCACGTGTTCCGGCTTGCCCTGGAATTTCTTGCGCAGCTGCGGATCCTGCGTGGCCACGCCCACCGGGCAGGTGTTCAGGTGGCACTTGCGCATCATGATGCAGCCCTCGGCAACCAGCGGTGCCGTGGCGAAGCCGAACTCGTCGGCACCCAGCAGCGCGCCGATGACGACGTCGCGGCCGGTCTTCATCTGGCCGTCGGCCTGCACGCGGATGCGGTTGCGCAGGCCGTTGAGCAGCAGCGTCTGCTGCGTCTCGGCCAGGCCCAGCTCCCACGGCGTGCCGGCGTGCTTGATCGACGACCACGGCGAGGCGCCGGTGCCGCCGTCATGGCCGGCGATCACGACGTGATCGGCCTTGGCCTTGGACACGCCCGCGGCCACCGTGCCGACGCCCACTTCGGACACCAGCTTGACCGAGATATCCGACGACGGGTTGACGTTCTTCAGGTCGTGGATCAGCTGCGCCAGGTCCTCGATCGAGTAGATGTCATGGTGCGGGGGCGGCGAGATCAGGCCCACGCCCGGCACCGAGTAACGCAGCTTGCCGATGTAGTCCGAGACCTTGTGGCCCGGCAGCTGGCCGCCTTCGCCCGGCTTGGCGCCCTGCGCCATCTTGATCTGGATCTGGTCGGCCGACGCCAGGTACTCGGCGGTCACGCCGAAACGGCCCGATGCCACTTGCTTGATCTTGGAACGCAGCGAGTCGCCGGCCTGCAGTTCCAGGTCCTTCTCGATCACGCCGTCGCCCAGCACGCCCTTCAGGGTGTCGCCCTGCTTGATGGGGATGCCGCGCAGCTCGTTGCGGTAGCGCTTCTCGTCCTCGCCGCCTTCGCCGGTGTTGGACTTGCCGCCGATGCGGTTCATCGCCAGCGCCAGCGTGGTGTGGGCTTCGGTCGAGATCGAGCCGAGCGACATCGCACCGGTGGCGAAGCGCTTGACGATCTCCTTGGCCGGCTCGACTTCTTCCAGCGGAATCGCCTTGGCCGGATCGACCTTGAACTCAAACAGGCCGCGCAGCGTCATGTGGCGCTTGCTCTGGTCGTTGATGATGTTGGCGTATTCCTTGTACGTCTGGTAGGCGCCCTTGCCGTCGTCTGCGCGCACCGAGTGCTGCAGCTTGGCGATCGAGTCCGGGGTCCACATGTGCTCTTCGCCGCGGATGCGGAAGGCGTACTCGCCGCCGGCGTCCAGCATGTTTTCCAGCACCGGGCTGTTGCCGAAGGCGTCCTTGTGCAGGCGCAGCGCTTCCTCGGCCACTTCGAAGATGCCGATGCCCTCGACGTTCGACGGCGTGCCGTGGAAGTACTTCTGCACCAGCTCGCGCGACAGGCCGATGGCCTCGAAGATCTGCGCGCCGGTGTACGACATGTAGGTGGAGATGCCCATCTTGGACATCACCTTGAACAGGCCCTTGCCGATCGCCTTGACGAAGTTCTTGACCGCCTTCTCGGGCGACAGGTCGCCCGACAGGCCGCTGGACATGTCGGCCAGGGTTTCCATCGCCAGGTACGGGTGCACGGCTTCCGCGCCGTAGCCGGCCAGCAGCGCGAAGTGGTGGACTTCACGCGCGGTGCCGGTCTCGACCACCAGGCCGGTGGACGTGCGCAGGCCCTTCTCCACCAGGTGGTGGTGGATCGCGGAGGTGGCCAGCAGCGCCGGGATGGCGACGTGGTCGGCATCGACCGGGCGGTCGGTCACGATCAGGATGTTGTAGCCCGAACGCACCGCATCCACGGCCTCGGCGCACAGCGAGGCCAGGCGCGCTTCGATGCCTTCCTTGCCCCAGGCGGTCGGGTAGCAGATGTTCAGTTCGTACGAACGGAACTTGCCGCCGGTGTAGTGCTCGATGTTGCGGATCTTGGCGATGTCCTTGAAGTCCAGCACCGGCTGGGACACTTCGAGGCGCATCGGCGGGTTGATGTTGTTCAGCTCCAGCAGGTTCGGCTTCGGACCGATGAACGACACCAGCGACATCACCATGTTCTCGCGGATCGGATCGATCGGCGGGTTGGTGACCTGGGCGAACAGCTGCTTGAAGTAGTGGTACAGCGTCTTGTTCTTGGACGACAGCACGGCCAGCGGCGAGTCATTGCCCATCGAGCCGGTGGCTTCCTCGCCCGACATCGCCATCGGCGCCATCAGGAACTTGACGTCTTCCTGGGTGTAGCCGAACGCCTGCTGGCGGTCCAGCAGCTTGGCCACGGGCTTCTTCTCGGCGGCAACGTCTTCCGGCTTGGCATCGATCTCGTCCAGCTTGATGCGCACGGCGTCGATCCAGCTCTTGTACGGCTTGGCGTTGGCCAGGTTGTCCTTGAGCTCCTTGTCGTCGATGATGCGGCCCTGCTCCATGTCAATCAGGAACATCTTGCCCGGCTGCAGGCGCCACTTCTGCACGATGCGCGACTCGGGGAACGGCAGCACGCCCGCTTCCGAGGCCAGCACCACGACGTCGTCCTCGGTCACGTAGAAACGTGCCGGGCGCAGGCCGTTGCGGTCCAGCGTGGCGCCGATCTGGCGGCCATCGGTGAAGCAGATCGCGGCCGGGCCGTCCCACGGCTCCATCATGGCGGCGTGGTACTCGTAGAAGGCGCGACGGTTGTCGTCCATCAGCGTGTGCTGTTCCCAGGCTTCCGGGATCATCATCATCATCGCGTGGACGAGCGGGTAGCCGGCCATCGTCAGCAGTTCGAGGCAGTTGTCGAACGATGCCGTATCGGACTGGCCCGGGTAGATCAGCGGCCACAGCTTGGGCAGGTCGTCGCCCAGCACCGGCGACGAGATTGCGCCGGTACGCGCGTTGATCCAGTTGACGTTGCCCTTGACCGTGTTGATTTCGCCGTTGTGGGCGACCATGCGGTACGGGTGGGCCAGTTCCCAGGCCGGGAAGGTGTTGGTCGAGAAGCGCTGGTGCACCAGGGCCAGAGCCGACACGGCGCGCGGGTCCTGCAGGTCCAGGTAGTACTCGCCGACCTGGTTGGCCAGCAGCAGGCCCTTGTACACCACGGTGCGGGCCGACATCGACGGCACGAAGTACTCCTTGCCGTGCTTGAGCTTGAGCGCCTGGATGGCGTGGCTGGCGGTCTTGCGGATGACGTAGAGCTTACGTTCCAGCGCGTCCGTGGTCATGATGTCGCGGCCGCGACCGATGAAGATCTGGCGGATCACCGGCTCGGTCTTGCGCACCGTGGGGGACATCGGCATGGCGGCGTCGACGGGAACGTCGCGCCAGCCCAGCACGACCTGGCCTTCCAGGCGGACCGTGCGCTCCAGCTCCTGCTCGCAGGCCAGGCGCGAGGCGTGCTCCTTCGGCAGGAAGATCATGCCCACGCCGTATTCGCCCGCGGGCGGCAGGCTCACGCCCTGCGCCGCCATCTCTTCGCGGTAGAACTGGTCCGGGATCTGGATCAGGATACCGGCGCCGTCGCCCATCAGCGGGTCGGCGCCGACCGCGCCGCGGTGGTCCAGGTTCTCCAGGATCTTCAGGCCCTGGGAAATGATCTCGTGCGACTTCTTGCCCTTGATGTGCGCGACCATGCCGACGCCGCAGGCGTCATGCTCGTTGGCCGGGTCGTACATGCCTTGCGCCTGCGGACGCAGGGCGTGCAGGTCTGTGGCGGAGGAAGACTCGCTGATTTGCTCGCTGGTCTGCGCTTGGGCCGAAAGATTTTTCGTTTGGTCCACGGGCTGAATTCCGGTGAAGGCTGCGCGAACTGCTGGACTACCGGAACGGGGACCGCGCGCTTTCTCTGGATCCGCCCAAACCGGTGGACCGGCGGAAGGAAAATGGGGACGAAGCTGTCTGCGGGCCGCAGCGGCGTACACGAGCGTGACGCGCCGCACAATGACTGTGGGTGGAGCAACTATATGGGAATCGCCTGCGCCTCGCAAAAATATTAAATGGGGTCAGAGCACATTAATGTACGCACCGTTTCGGTGAATCAATTAAATGGGGACACATCAAATTTATGCCGCAGAAGCCTCCTCATGAGCTTCCTTTTGCACCTTTTTGGGGCGTCCTTTTGGCAGCGGTTGCAGCCGTCGCGTCCCATGTCTCTCCAGTTGGGCGAGGAAGGCGTCGTCTCCCAGCGGCCAGCCGCTATGCGCATGGGCACGCAACACCTCCAGGGTCTTGCCGGATAGTCCTTCCGCGCTGAGCATGCGGTAGTTCGACTGCCGTTCGAAGGGGGTATTGCCCAGTTCCCAGTAGGCGGCGTGGTCGCTGATAAACGGGCTGGCCTCGATCCCCGCGTGATGACGGTAGCTGTTCCAGCGGTCCGCCTCCGGGGTGCCCGCCTCCCCCGCGCGCACGGCGTTGCCCTCGACGTAGAGCATGGCGGGCAGCATCCATTGGGCCGGATCGAACACGGCGGAGCGGAAGCGCCCCTCCCACAGCGTGCCGGTGCGCCCCGCCACGCGGTTGAAGTACCGCGCGTAACGGCGTCCGACCGCCTGCATGGTCAGGCTAAGCGCGTCCTCACTTTTTGGCGTTGCGACCAGGTGCACGTGGTTGGGCCGCAGTGCATAGGCATGGACGGCCAGGTCGTGCTCGCGCGCGGCCATGCGCAGGCAATCGAGGTAATGCAGGTAGTCGTCAGCGCCCAGGAAGACAGGCTGGCGGTTGTTGCCGCGTTGCAACACCAACGCGGGCAGTCCGGTGGGGGAAAAACGGGGAAGGCGGGCCATGACGGGTCGTGCGGGGCTGGGATGCCCGCATCATAGCCTGATCCGTCCCTATTTTCAGGGAGCCGTTCCCTCGCTGACCGCGAAGATGCGGCGATGCTCCCGGATGGCGTAGCGGTCGGTCATGCCGGCAATGTAATGCGAGATCAGCCGCGACTGGTCGCCGCCATGGCTGGCCTGGTACTGCGGCGGCAGCAGGCGCGGATCGGACATGAAGGCCTGGAACAGGTCGCCGACGATGCGCTGCGCCTTGGCCGACATCCGCATCACCAGGTAATGCCGGTACAGGTGCCGGAACAGGAAGCGCTTGAGCGCGGCGGCTTCCTCGTGGATCTGCGGGCTGAAGCCCACCAGCGGCCCGGCGGCACGCACGGCGTCGATATTGCGCGGGTTGGCGTCGGCGATATTGCGGCTGGTGGTTTCGATCAGGTCGACGATCAGCGTGTTGATCATGCGCCGGACCGTCTCGTTGATGGCGCGCCGGCCGTTGATGCCGGGGAAGGCCTCGGCCACCTCGGCCCGGTGGCGGCCCCACATCGGCACCTCGTCGAGCTGCTCCAGCGTGAGCAGCCCGGACCGCAGGCCGTCGTCGATATCGTGGTTGTTGTAGGCGATCTCGTCGGCAAGGTTGGCCAGCTGCGCCTCCAGCGACGGTTGCGTGCCTTCCAGGAAGCGCCGGCCCAGCTCTCCCAGCGCCGAGGCATTGACGCGCGAGCAATGCTTGAGGATGCCCTCGCGCGTCTCGAAGGTCAGGTTCAGGCCGTTGAAGCCGCCGTAGCGCTCTTCCAGCTCGTCCACCACCAGCAGGCTCTGCAGGTTGTGCTCGAAGCCGCCGTGGTTCTTCATGCACTGGTTCAGCGCGTCCTGGCCGGCATGGCCAAACGGCGTGTGGCCCAGGTCGTGCGCCAGCGAGATGGCCTCGACCAGGTCCTCGTTCAGGCGCAGGTTGCGCGCGATCGAGCGGGCGATCTGCGCCACTTCCAGGCTGTGGGTGAGCCGGGTGCGGAACAGGTCGCCCTCGTGGTTGACGAAGACCTGGGTCTTGTACTCGAGCCGCCGGAACGCCGTGCTGTGGATCACGCGGTCGCGGTCGCGCTGGAATTCGCTGCGCGACAGCGACGCGGGTTCGGCATGCACCCGCCCGCGCGTCTGCGCGGAGCGGGCGGCGTACGGGGCGAGGTGGCTTTCAAAGTCGGTCATGCAGCGCGTCCGGTGGCTGGGTCGGGGTGGCGAGGCATAACCGATCGGTCAGGCGACCGGTGCCTCGGTGGGAGGTTTCAGGACGGCGTGCGCCAGCGTCGCGCGCAGGTCCGCGTCCGGCACGCTGGTGATGAACGCCTCGCCGAGCTTTTTCAGCAGGATGAACTTGATGCTGCCGGCCTCGGCCTTCTTGTCGACCTTCATCAGTTCGATATAGCGGTCGGCGCCCAGTTCCGGCGCCACCACCGGCAGCATCGCCGCCTGCGTCAGCGTGCGCACGCGCGCCAGCGTCTCGATATCGATAAAGCCCAGCCGGTGCGACAGGTCAGCGGCCATCACCATGCCGCAGCCGACGGCTTCGCCGTGCAGCCAGGCGCCGTAGCCCATGCCAGCCTCGATCGCATGGCCGAAGGTATGGCCGAAATTGAGGATGGCGCGCAGCCCGCCCTCGCGCTCGTCCTGCGCCACCACGCCCGCCTTGATCTCGCACGAGCGCTGCACGGCAACGGCCATCAGCTCGGGGTCGCAGGCGTTCAGCGCCTGGATGTTGCGCTCGATCCAGGCAAAGTAATCGGCATCGGCAATGGCGCCGTGCTTGATGACCTCGGCCATGCCCGCGGCCAGTTCGCGCGGCGGCAGCGTGCGCAGCGTGTCGATGTCGGCGATCACCGCGTTGGGCTGGTGGAACGCGCCGATCATGTTCTTGCCCAGCGGATGGTTGATGCCGGTCTTGCCGCCCACCGACGAATCCACCTGCGCCAGCAGCGTGGTCGGCATCTGGATGAACGGCACGCCTCGCATGTAGCAGGCGGCGGCAAACCCGGTCATGTCGCCCACCACCCCGCCGCCCAGCGCGACCAGCGTGGTCTTTCGGTCCGCGCCCGCCTGCAGCAGGGCGTCGAAGATCCGGTTCAGGGTTTCCCAGTGCTTGAAGGCCTCGCCGTCCGGCAGCGTGACGGTGCGCACGGTCTTGCCGAGCGCGGCCAGCGCCTGCTCGACACGCGCGGCATAGAGCGGCCCGACGGTTTCGTTGGTGACGATGACGGCGTGCTGGCCGCGCACGTGCGGGCGCAGCAGCTCGGCGTTGTCGAGCAGGCCGCTGCCGATATGGATGGGGTAGCTGCGCTCGCCCAGGTCGACTTCAAGGGTAATCATGGATTGGGGTCCTGCGCCGGGGGTTCGGCATCGTCCGCGGGCGGGGACGCCGGCTGCGGGGGATCGATCCGGAAACCGGCCATTTCAAGTTGCATCAACACCATATTAGCAAGCTGCGCCACCGAGGGCTTGCCGGTTTCGATGATGAAATCGGCGACTTCGCGGTAGAGCGGATCGCGCTCGGCGTACAGCGCCTCGAGCTTGCCCTTGGGATCGTCGGTCTGCAGCAGCGGTCGGTTGCGGTCATGCCGCGTGCGCAGCCACAGGTCGTGCGGGCTGGCGCGCAGGTACACCACCGTGCCGCGGGCCTTCAGCACCTCGCGGTTTTCGGCGCGCAGCACCGCACCGCCGCCTGTGGCCAGCACGATGCCCTGGCGCTGCGCCAGTTCGCGGATCATCGCGGCCTCGCGGTCGCGGAAGCCGGCCTCGCCCTCGAGCTCGAAGATCACCGGGATGCGCACGCCGCAGTGCGCCTCCAGCTCATGGTCGGAATCGAAAAACGGATAGTGCAGGCGCCGCGCCACCGTGCGGCCCACGGTGGTCTTGCCGGCGCCCATCAGGCCGACGAAAAAGAGGTTGGGTCGATCGGATTCCGGTCGCTCGGAGTCAGATCGATCGGCATCGCGCCGATCCTGGGCCCGGCGCTGTGCCGCCGGGCCGGTCTCTTGGGCTGTCACGGGACTGTGGTTCGGGAGCGCGGCATGCGGGCCGTCCTCCCCGGTTGGGAACTGCATCATCTTCTTATGTTGTGGCGCGGCCGGCAAGTGCCGAATGCGGCATAGCCCGCATTTCTCGCCGCGGCGCGTGCATTTGGCCGGGCCCGGGATGGCGTCGCGCGGCGAAAAAAAAAGGCCGCATCTGCCGATGCGGCCTGCCAGTCTACTGTATCCCGCGCCCTGGCCCTACCTGAGCGATACGCTTTCGTTGAGGATGCGCGGGGTCAGGAACACCAGCAGCTCAGTCCGGTTGCGCACCTTGGCGTTGTTCTTGAACAGGTAGCCGAGCACCGGGATATCGCCCAGCAGCGGCACCTTGTCGACATCGGTGGACTCGGTCTGGGTGTAGATGCCGCCGATCACCACGGTGCCGCCGTTCTCGACCAGCACCTGGGTCTGCACGTGCTTGGTGTCGATGGCAAAGCCGGATGTGGTCTGGATGCCCACGCTGTCCTTGTTCACGTCGACGTCCAGCAGCACATTGCCTTCGGGCGTGATCTGCGGCGTCACCTCGAGCTTCAGGTTGGCCTTGCGGAACTGCACCGAGGTGGCGCCGCTGGACGTGGCCGCCTGGTAAGGCAGTTCGGTGCCCTGCTCGATCAGCGCCTTGATGTTGTTGGCCGTGACCACGCGCGGGCTGGAGATGATCTTGCCCTTGCCGTCCGCCTCGAGCGCCGACAGTTCCAGCGCCAGGAAACGCGTGGCGGCGCTGTTGAACAGGCTCACCGCGATATTGGCCGGGTTGGTGCCGTTGATGGAACCGGCCGGCAGGCTCAGGAACGGCCCGTTGTCGGAGGTCGCCCCGGGCAGCACATTGTTGTAGGTGTTGCCGACGCGGGCATTGTTGTACTGCCCGGCAAAGCCCAGCTTCACCCCCAGGTTGCGGCTGAAGGTATCGGTGGCCTCGACGATGCGCGCCTCGATGATGACCTGGCGCACCGGGATGTCGATCTTGCCGATGAAGCTCTGCACCTCTTCCAGCTTGGAGGCGATATCGGACACAAACAGCTGGTTGGTGCGCGCATCGGCTGTCAGCGAACCGCGCTTGGACAGCATGCGCGTGCTGGCGCCCGCCGCGCCCGCGGCACCGATTGGGGCGGCCGCGCCGCCGCCGGCGCCCATGCCCAGCAGCATCCTGCGCACGTCCTCGGCGCGCTGGTAGTTGAGCTGGAACACCTGGCTGCGAATCGGCTCGAGGTCGTTGATCTGCTGCTGCGACTCGAGCTCCAGCTTCTCCTTGGTCTGCAGCTCGGCCTTGGGCGCCACCCACAGCACATTGCCGTTGCGGCGCGAGGCCAGCCCCTTCGCATCCATCACGATTTGCAGCGCCTGGTCCCAAGGCACGTCCTTGAGCCGCAGCGTCAGGTTGCCTTGCACGCTCTCGCTGGTGATGATGTTCAGGTTGGTGAAGTCGGCGAACACCTGCAGCAGCGAACGGATGTCGATGTTCTGGAAGTTCAGCGACAGGCGCTCGCCGCGGTAGCCGGGGCCGCTGATCAGCTTGGTCGGGTCCTCCTTGACCGGCCGGACCTCGACCACGAACTGGGTGTCGGTCTGGTACGAGCTGTATTCCCAGTTGCCGCGCGGCTCGATGGTCAGGCGCGCGTTGCCGTTGGCATCGGAGGCGCGCATGCCCTGCACCGGCGAGCCATAGTCGCTGACGTCGAAGTGCCGCCGCAGGTTCTCGGGCAGCGTGGTGCCGAGGAAATCGACCACCACGTTCTTGCCCTGTTGCGCGATATTGATGCCCGAGTCGCGCGAGGACAGGTCCACCACCACGCGCCCCGCGCCGTCGGCGCCGCGGCGGAAGTCGATATTGCGCACCGACGGCCGCCCTGCCGCGCCCGCCGAGGTGGCGGCCGGCGCAAACGTCGGCGCCGCGCTCTTGGCCGCGGGCGCGACGTTATCCAGCGACACCACGAAGACGTTGCCGCGCTGGTCGGTGCGATAGGTGGCGCTGCGCGTCAGGTCGAGGATCACCCGCGTGCGGTCGCCGATCTGCATCACATTGGCAGCCTTGACCAGCTTGCCGCCGTATTCATATTGCGCGCGGCGCTCGGCAAAGCCGGTATCGAAGAAATCGATCGCGAGCCGTGCCGGGTTCTGCGTGGTGAAGTCCGCCGGCTTCTGCGCCAGCGGCCGTTCCAGTTCGACCACGAGCACGGTCTGTTCCCCGGTCGTGCTGACGTCAACCGACTTGATCCGGTTGCCCTGCGCCAGCGCAGCCGGTGCGGCGATCGCAAGCCATAGCGCCAGCGCGGTGGCCATGGCCCTTATCACGGCGCCCGCGCGCGCACGATACCAGCGCGCGGGGGTCATGCCGCCGCGTCCAGCTTCAGGCTGGTCATTTTCTCTTTCCACTCGGATACCCCCTCCCGGACCAATTCGCGCAACACGATCTCCTGATCGGTGATGCGGACCACCCGGCCATAGCTCTGGCCGAGATACTGACCCACCTTCACATGGTGGATCTTGTTATCAACACGGACGATGCCGAAGGTTTCCCCCTGCTTCTTCATCATCCCGAGCATCTTGAAGTTTTCGAGCGGATAGTCTTCCAGCGGCTCACGGCGCCGGCCGGCTTCCGGCGAATCCGCCAGCGTCTTGTTCAGTTCGCCGATCTTGGCCTGCGCGAACGGCTCGGGCGCACTGGCCGCGGCGTATTCGCGCGGCACATAGGGCCGGGCGTCGGGGACCGGCTCGGGCGGCTTGGCGCGAGCGTTGCGGGTGGTCTCCATCCACTGGCGCAGTGCATCTTCATCGCTGGCACCGCAGGCGCCCAGCAAGCCGAGCGCCAGCGCCGCCGCCAGCGTGCGCCGCGACGCCGTCCATGCGAGGGCGCGGGTTCGAACGGTGCGGCTCATTTCGCACCTCCCGCCTTGGCGGCCGCCGCCGCCGCGGCGGCCTTGCGTTGCGCCGCCTGTTCTTCCGCGTCGAGCGCGCGATAGGCCATCGCCACCGCCTCCATCGACAGCCCGCCCTCCTTGGTATTGGCCAGCTGCAGGTTCTGCATCGACACGATGCGCGACAACGCCGCGACATCGGCATTGAACTGCGCCACCTCGTGATAGCGCCCGGTCACCCGCAGGTTCACGGGGATCTCGGCAAAGTACGGCTTGATCACCGCCGCCTGCGGCTTGAACAATTCGAACTGCAGCCCGCGCGCCACGCCGGCGTGGTTGACGTCGGCCAGCAGCGCGTCCATTTCGGTCTTGTTGGGCAACTGGCGCTCCAGCAGCGCCACGCGCTGCTCGACCTGCTTCTTCTGCTCGCGCAGCGCGTCGAGATTGGCCACCTGCGCCACCTTGGTCTGGTACGCCTGCTTCAGGCTTTCCTGCTCCTGGCGCTGGCGCTCGAGCTCGTCGAACTTTGCGCTCCAGTAGAACTGCCAGCCCAGCAGCAGCACCACTGCCGCGGCCAGGATTGCGAACAGCACGCGCGGCGCGGCCGGCCAGGTCTCCGGCTCGTTCAGGTTAAGCCCGCGGAACTGGCTGGTCAGGTCAGCCAGGTTGATTTCGGTATTGAGCGCCATGGTCAGGCCTTTCCGGCCGCGGGTGCGGGTGCGGGAACAGGTGCGGCGGCAGGGGCCGATGCGCCCGGGGCAGCCTTCTTGCCGTCGGCCGGGGCCTCCGGCGCGCGGTACGCAAAGCGCATCGAGAAATCGAACAGCCGGCGCTGCTCGCGCAGGTTGTTGGTCATGGTGACCGCCTTGGACTCGACCAGCTCGGCCTTGTCGAGCCAAGCCACGCTGCCCAGGTTGCGCAGCAGCTCGGAAATCCGTTCGTTGGACTGCGCCACGCCGGCGATGGTGAAGGCCTCGCCGGCCTGCTTCAGGCTGGTCAGGTAGACGCCCTCCGGCACCTGCCGCACCAGTTCCTCGAGCAGCTGCACCGGGCGGTTGCGCTCGGTCTGCAGGCTTTCGACGGCCTTCTGGCGCTGCAGCAGCGCGTCGATGTCCTTCTTCAGGCTGTTGACCTCGCGGATCTGTCCGTCGAGCCTGGCGTTTTCCGCGCTCAGCACCTGGTTGAGCGCCACCACGGAGGCGATGCGCCCGTCGATATAGAGGCCGCCCAGCAGTACCACGGCCGCGCCGCCGGCGGCCGCGGCGCCCAGCATCGTGTAAACCTTCTTGCGCCGCGCCGCCTTGCGGGCTTCGTGGTAAGGCAGCAGGTTGACCGAAGGCAGTGTGTTCGTTGACATCTCTTGCCTCCGGTGCGTTATTGCAGGCCGCGCAGGGCCAGGCCGGCACTGACGATATACGCCGGCAGGTCGCGCTGCAGGTAGCGCTCGTTGACCTTGGCGTTGGTCGCCATGTTGGCGAACGGATTCGCCAGCGTGGTGGTGATCTTGGTCTGGTGCTGGATCGCCGCCTGCACGCCGAACAGCGAGGCATGCCCGCCGGACAGCAGGATCTCGTCGACCCGGCCCAGGCTGGAACTGGCGATAAAGTTGCCGATCGCGGACTGCACCTCCATGGCCAGGGCATCGAGCGATGGCTTGAGCAGCTGGGCGCGCCAGGCCTCGGGCAGCGTGTTCTTGCGCTTCTTGATCTCGGCCTTGAGCGCATCGAGCGTAAACATGCGCGCCGCGCTTTGGGTGAGCTGGTCGCCGTAGCTGTTCAGCGGTTGCTCGTAGAGTTCTTTCCAGCCCTGGTAGAAGATGGCCTTGGAGCGGCTGCCGCCCAAATGGACCACCGCCACCACCGGCAGCGCGCGCGCGTCGGCCTCGGACATCTCCTGCGGTACGCCCAGCATCTGCACGATCGAGCGCTGCACCGCGTATTCCTCGACGTCCATCACCTGCGGCTTGAGGCCGGCCATTTCGGCCGCGGTCACGCGCTCCTGCACGCGATCGCTGTTGGCCGCGGTGACGCGCACGCCGATGCCGCCCTCGGTCTCGCTGGGGCCGATCACGGCGAAATCGAAATTGACCGCCTGCGACGGCGGATAGAGCCGGTGCGCCTCGGATTCGACCTGGGAATAGAGCTCGTCTTCGGACAGGTTGTCCGGCAGGCTGACCGTCTGCGATTCGGTCAGCATGGAGGGCACGCCCAGCACCACGTCCTTTGAGCGGATGCCAGCCTTGCCGAGCGCGCGCCTGAGCGCGACCCCGACTGCCTCGATGTTGATGACGTTGCCATCGGCAACGGCATTGCGGTCCAGCAGTTCGCTGGCGCATTTTTCCAGCCGGTAGTCTTGCCTGCTGCCCCCCACGGACAGCTCGACTACCTTGATGCTGGACGACCCGATATCCACGCCGACCGTAGTCCGGCGCAGAAGCCCCGACAAAATGCCCCGACGCAAGGTGACCCCCTGACTTTTGAACTCGCCCCTGGCTTGAACGCTCTAATCGGGCGAGCCTAGTTTCTTGAATGAAACGTGTGCTTTTTATGTTGGCCGATTCTCACAAAATCCAGCATCGGTGGCAATGTGCCGAACTGGGCCGAACTTGTTTTTAGGAAGGGCCTCATCAATCCGTTGCCAAAACCCCACGGTGGTCGGGTTCCCTTCCATGCCTGCCTGTGCCGCGCGCTTCCCTCCCTGGTCGCCCCAACGTCGCCCTGCACGCCGGCATCCGCCGCCTTACATCTTGTAACAGCGCGATAGCGGCGCCCCCGCCACTGTGCGCCCGGGCGGGCCGATGCCGGAAGATATAATCGCGGGCACCCCTGACTAGGTATTTCCCTTATGGCCACAGCACAACACAAGCCGCCCCACCCTGCCCGCCGTTCGATCTGGACGCGGCTCATGTTCTGGGCGGTCGGACTGGTTGTCGCCGGTGCCGTCGTGCTTGCGCTGCTGCTGGGCTACGCGCTGCTGGTGGCCGCGCCCAACCTGCCTTCGCTGGACACCATCACCGACTACCGGCCCAAGATCCCGCTGCGGATCTACACCGCCGACAATGTGCTGATCGGCGAATTCGGCGAGGAGCGGCGCAACTTCGTGCCCATCGCCGAAATTCCGGACGTGATGAAAAAGGCAGTGCTGGCGATCGAGGACGACCGCTTCTACGAGCACGGCGGCGTCGATTTCGTCGGCGTCATGCGTGCCGGCCTGGCCAACCTGCGCGGCGGGCTGTCGCAGGGCGCCTCCACCATCACCATGCAGGTGGCGCGCAACTTCTTCCTGTCCAGCGAGAAGACCTACACCCGCAAGATCTACGAGATGCTGCTGGCGTACAAGATCGAGGCCAACCTGAGCAAGGACCAGATCCTCGAGCTGTACATGAACCAGATCTACCTGGGCCAGCGCGCCTACGGCTTCGACAGCGCCGCGCGCGTCTACTTCGGCAAGTCGGTGCGCGATGTGACACCGGCCGAAGCGGCGATGCTGGCCGGGTTGCCGAAGGCGCCGTCGGCCTACAACCCGGTGGTCAATCCGCGCCGCGCCAAGGTGCGCCAGGAGTACATCCTGCAACGCATGCGCGACCTGCGCTACATCACCCCCGAGCAGTATGAGGAGGCCGTGCACGCGGAGCTGAAGGTGCGCACCGAGGGCAACGAGTTCTCCACGCACGCCGAATACGTGGCCGAGATCGTGCGCCAGCTCATGTACGCGCAGTACCGCGAGGAAACCTACACGCGCGGCCTGACGGTCTACACCACGCTGACCAAGACCGACCAGGACGCCGCCTATGAAGCCGTGCGCGCCGGCATCATGAACTACGAGCGCAAGCACGGCTACCGCGGTCCCGAAGCCTTTATCGACCTGCCTTCCGACCCCGGCGAGCGCGAGCAGGCCATCGACGATGCGCTGGTCGAGCATCCGGGCAGCGGCGACCTGCGCTCGGCGGTGGTCACCAGCGTGTCGCCCAAGCAGGTCAAGGCGACGCTGCTGTCCGGCGAAGTGGCGACCATCGAAGGCGCGGCGCTGCGCTTTATCGCGCCGTCGCTGTCGGCCAACGCGCAGCCCAAGATGAAGATGCGCCCCGGCGCGGTGATTCGCGTGACGCAGGACGAGAAGAACAACTGGTCGGTGACGCAGCTGCCGGAAGTGGCCGCGGCGTTCGTGTCGATCAACCCGCAGGATGGCGAGATCCGCTCGATGGTGGGCGGCTTCGACTTCAACCGCAACAAGTTCAACCGCGTGACCCAGGCCTGGCGGCAGCCTGGGTCCAGCTTCAAGCCTTTCATCTACTCGGCTGCGCTGGAAAAGGGCTTCTCCCCGGCCACGGTGATCAATGACGCGCCGCTGACGATCGGCCCCGATACCGGCGGCCAGGTGTGGGAACCCAAGAACTACGACGGCCGCTTCGAGGGCCCGATGACCATGCGCCGCGCGCTGGCCAAGTCCAAGAACCTGGTTTCGGTGCGGATCCTGCGCGCGATCGGCACGCAGTACGCGCAGGACTACATCACCCGCTTCGGCTTCGAGGCAGACAAGCATCCGGCCTACCTGCCGATGGCGCTGGGCTCGGGCGCGGTGACGCCGCTGCAGATGGCCGGTGCCTATTCGGTATTTGCCAACGGCGGCTACCGCGTCAACCCCTACCTGATCCAGAAGGTGGTCGATGCGCGCGGCAACGTGATCTCTGAAACCCGTCCGCAACGCGCCGGCACCGACGCCGTGCGGGTGCTCGACGCGCGCACGGCCTTTATCGCCGACACCATGCTGCGCGACGTGGTCCGCTACGGCACGGCCAACAGCGCCAAGCAGCGCCTGGGCCGCAATGACCTGGCCGGCAAGACCGGCACCACCAACGACGCGGTCGATGCCTGGTTCGCCGGCTACACCCCCAACCTGGTAGCGATCGCCTGGATGGGCTACGACCAGCCCAAGAGCCTGGGCGTGCGCGAAACCGGCGGCGGCCTGGCCCTGCCGATCTGGGTCAGCTACATGAGCAAGGCACTCAAGGGCGTGCCGGAGTCGCCGGAACGGCCCGCGCCCGAGGGCGTGCTGATGGTGGGCGGCGACTGGACCTTCGAAGAAAACGCCGGCGGCGCCGGCGTGGCGTCGGTGGGCCTGGGCGATCCGTGGCCGGGCAAGCCGGAGGAATCGACAAACCCGCCGGCCGATACCGAGCAAGAGAAACGCAAGATCCTCGAGATGTTCGGCGGCGCCTAAGGGCGCTCGCCAGACAGCAAAAAGCCGGCCGCGACGCCGGCTTTTCTTCTTGTGCGCCAGGCGCGCCGCGGGACGCCGGGGTCAGTGAAAGCTGAGACTGGCGCCCGCCTGCTCGCTGACATAGCCCGACAGCGCCGCGTACAGTTCGCCGCCGTTGCGCGTATCGATCCAGCGCTCGCCGTCGCGGCGGAAGTGGAAGCCGCCGGCGCGCGCGGCCACCCAGAGTTCCTGCATCGGCGCCTGGCTGTTGATGATGATCTTGGAACCGTTCTCGAATTCCAGTTCCATCACGTTGCCGGTGCGGCTGATTTCAATGTCGGCGTCGGCCGCGTCGGCGGCCGCCTCGACAGCGGCTTCGATGCGGTCCAGCTCGCGCGTGGCCAGGGCCAGGAACTCGCTTTCGCTCAAGGGGGGCATGCTAAACTCCGAGACCGCCGTTGCCGCCGCTGCCCGGACCGGGCGTACGTGGCGAGAACGGCTTTTTTTGTTAAGAATCCTCCGGATGGCCGGCCAGCGCGCCGGGCCATCCAACGCCTTGCCAACAAGCCAAAAGGACGACCCGATGCTGCGTCGTGTTGCGATTGTATCGGCGTTTGCCGCCGCCCTTGCGATGCCCCTGCTGGGCGGATGCGGTATCCGCGGGCCGCTGACCCTGCCCAAGGTGCCGCCCGAGCCGACCCCGCCGACCGTGCCGGATCCGGGCCTGGGCCGTGCCGATGCCGTGCCGCCTGCAGCGGCCACGCCGGCACCGGCATCGTCCCCCGCCGCCCCCACCACCCGATAACCATGACCGCATTTTTCCATCGCCAGGACGGCGCGCTTGCCGTCGAGCAGGTGCCGCTGGCGCGCATCGCCGCCGAGTTCGGCACGCCTACCTATGTCTATTCGCGTGCGGCGCTGACCGCCGCGTATCAGGCCTACGCCGCCGCCTGCGCGGGCCGCAAGGCGCAGGTCCAGTACGCGATGAAGGCCAACTCCAACCTGGCGGTGCTGCAGGTGTTCGCCCGCCTCGGCGCGGGCTTCGACATCGTCTCGGGCGGCGAACTCAAACGCGTGCTGGCTGCCGGTGGCGATCCGCGCAAGGTGGTGTTCTCGGGCGTGGGCAAGAGCGCGGCCGAAATGGAGCTGGCGCTGGCGCAGGACGTGCGCTGCTTCAACGTCGAGTCGATCCCCGAGCTGGACCGGCTGAACGAAGTGGCCGGCCGCGTCGGCAAGCGTGCGCGCGTGTCGCTGCGCATCAACCCCGACGTCGACGCCAGGACCCATCCCTATATCTCCACCGGCCTGAAGGGCAACAAGTTCGGCATTGCATTCGAGGACGTGTTGCCGACCTACCGCGCCGCCGCCGCGCTGCCGCACCTGGCGGTGACCGGCATCGACTGCCATATCGGTTCGCAGATCACCGAGGTCGAGCCCTACCTGGAAGCGCTGGACAAGGTGCTGGACGTGGTCGAGGCGCTCGAGCGCGAAGGCATCAGCCTGGAACACATCGACGTGGGCGGCGGCCTGGGCATCACCTACACCGACGAAACCCCGCCGGACATCACCGGCTTCGCCACCACGCTGCTGGAGCGCGTCGCCGCGCGCGGCCACGGCCACCGCGAGGTGCTGTTCGAGCCGGGCCGCTCGCTGGTGGGCAACGCCGGCGTGCTGCTGACGCAGGTGGAATTCCTCAAGCCGGGCGCGGCCAAGAACTTCTGCATCGTCGACGCCGCCATGAACGACCTGGCCCGTCCGGCCATGTACGAGGCCTACCACCGCATCGAGCCGGTGGCGCTGCGCGACGGCGCGGCCGTGACCTACGACATCGTCGGCCCGGTGTGCGAATCCGGTGACTGGCTCGGCCGCGACCGTGCGCTGGCCGTGCAGCCTGGCGACCTGCTGGCGGTGATGTCGGCCGGCGCCTACGGCTTCACCATGAGTTCCAACTACAACACGCGCCCGCGCGCCGCCGAAGTGATGGTCGACGGCGCCAGGGTGCATCTGGTGCGCGAGCGCGAGCTGGTCGAAGACCTGTTCCGCGACGAGCGCCTGCTGCAGGACTGAGTCCCCCAGGCCCGGCCCGCCGCTGCCTACGCGGCGGGCTGGCGCGTCCCCGCGGCTGGCTTGCGCAGCCGCCACCACAGCCGCATCCCCAGCAGCACGAACACCACCGCTGCGTAGATCGACACCTCGCCGAAGTCGTTCTTGCCCGCCTTGTGCCACCAGTAATGCAGGATGGCCAGCACCGCGATGGCATAGACCAGCCGGTGCAGCGCCTGCCAGCGCTTGCCGCCGAGGCGGCGCACCATGCCGTTGGTCGAGGTCAGCGCCAGCGGCACCATCAGCATGAAGGCGGTAAAGCCAACCGTGATGAAGGGCCGCTTGTACACGTCCTTGATCATGTAGGCCACGTCAAAGCCGCGATCCACGCCGATCCACAGCAGGAAGTGCTGCAAGCCGTAGAAGAACGCAAACAAACCCAGCATGCGCCGCATCCGGATCAGCCAGTTCCAGCCGGTGAGGCGGCGCAGCGGCGTGATCGCCAGCGTCAGGCACAGCATCACCAGCGTCCAGGTGCCGGTCGAACGCGTGACGAATTCGAGCGGGTTGGCGCCGTACTGTCCGGTCGCGCCCAGGTACAGCAGCCGCACGAACGGCAGCAGCGCCAGTACCCAGATCAGCACCTTGAGCGCGCGCACCCGCTGCGGCGCCAGCGTCGCCAGGCCTGCCGGCTTGCGCACGGCGGCCGCGGCGGCAGAGGAAGAGGTAGCCATGCGCTCGCCTTGCATCAGAAGAACTTCTTCAGGTCCATGCCCTGGTACAGCGCTGCCACCTGCTGGCCATAGCCATTGAACGGCAGGGTCTTGCGCTTGGGCGCGAACAGCGCGCCAAAGCCGCTGCCGCGCTCTTCGCCGATGCGGCGCTCGGTGGCCTGGCTCCAGCGCGGATGGTCGACGTCCGGGTTCACGTTCGAATAGAAACCATACTCCTGCGGCGCGGCCAGGTTCCAGCTGGTCGGGGGCTGCTTGTCGACAAAGCGGATCTTCACGATCGACTTGGCGCTCTTGAAGCCGTATTTCCACGGCACCACCATGCGCACCGGCGCGCCGTTCTGGTTGGGCAGCACCTCGCCGTAGAGGCCGAAGGTCAGCAGCGCCAGCGGATGCGTGGCTTCATCCATGCGCAGGCCCTCGCTGTACGGCCAGTCGAGCACGCCGCTGCTGATGCCGGGCATCTGCTTCTTGTCAGCCAGCGTGATGAACTGCACGTACTTCGCCCCGGGCTGTGGCTCGACGCGGCGAATCAGCTCGGCCAGCGGATAGCCGATCCAGGGAATTACCATCGACCAGCCCTCGACGCAGCGCAGCCGGTAGACGCGCTCCTCCATCGGCGCCAGTTTGGTCAGTTCGTCGAGGTCATAGACCTTCGGCTTCTTCACCAGCCCTTCGACCGCCACCTGCCACGGACGCGGGCGCAGCGTGCCGGCGTGGCGCGCCGGATCGGACTTGTCGGTGCCGAACTCGTAGAAGTTGTTATAGGTGGTCACTTCCTCGTAGGGCGTGCGCTTTTCGGTGATGACGTAGGTGTTGTTGGGCGTCGCGGGCAGCCGGGCGCCATGCTGCCCTTGCGCCAGGGCCTGGCGCGCGAACCACGGCGCCAGCGTGCCGCCGGCGGCACCGGCAGCGGCCAGCGCCAGCATGCGGCGGCGCGATTCGAAGACATGGCGAGGGGTGATTTCGCTGGCGGCAATGTCGCCGCCGCGCAGCCATTTGGGGGACGGAATCAGCATGGTTTTCCTCGGTTGCCTGGTCGTGCCCGCGCCGAAGTGCTGGCGCGCTTGCAGGATTGGACTCCGGGCTTGGTCGCGGAGTGCGGGCCAGTCCTGACAGTTTTTTTGTGATGCTGCCGAAACGACGCGGCAGCGGCACCTTCGCGTACCAGGTGCCGCAAGCGCGGCGCGGTGCGCTATCCGCCCTGGTATTGCTGGTACACCACCTGCGCCAGCGTCAGCAGCCGGGCGCGCTCCAGCGGCCCCGCCAGCGCAAAGCCCAGGTCGCGGTCGATCCAGTAGAACGCCATCATCGGGTCGCGGCCCGGTACTCGCCGCCGCGCGCCCTCTCCCGTCATGCGCTCGACGCGGAAGCCGGTATCGGGCGTGCCCTGCGCCATGCGCCGCAGTTGCAGCGACAGTCGCGTGCCGTCGTCGGCTTCATACATCAGGATCGCCGACGGGCCGCCCTCGGCCACGCCCAGCCGGCCCCCGATCAGGTGGAAGCCTTGCGCGCGCAGGTCGGGCACCTGCAGGGCCGTGCCCAGGCGCCGGGACAGCCAGGCGACCAGGTGGGCCTCTTCGGTCGCGGCGACTTCCACCGGGTGGCGCATCTCCGGGGCGTAGACCGCATGCGTGGCCAGCGCCTCGCGCGCAAAGCGCTCGCCCGGCGCGAGCACCAGCCTGCTGCCGCCGAGGCGGCCGTGCGCCAGCCACCCCAGCGTACCGCCGACGGCCAGCAACGCGACCGACGCGCAAGTGGCCGCCAGGGCCATGGTCCAGCGCGGCCGGGGCCGGGTGCCGTCGCGCCGGCCGTCGCGGGCGCGGGTGCGCCCCTGGTCGCCGTGCAAACCCGGCGGCAAGGCCGCCAGCGGCACCGGTTCGTTGAGTACCGGGTCGAGCGAGCGATGCAGCGCCTCGGCCTGCCGGCGCCAGGCAGCCACCTGTGCCGCCGCGTCCGGGTGCTGCGCGAGGTAGGCCTCGACGGCGGCGCGGCGCGCGCCGGTCAGCTGGCCGTCGGCATAGGCGTGGAGATCGGCTTCGTGGATGCCCGCCATCATTTCACCCGTTGCAGCGGATTGGCGGCGGTGGGAGTCCGGGTCGGGGCCGCGCCGTCGAGCAGCCGCCGCATCTGTTCGCGTGCCCGCGCCAGCCGCGACATCACCGTGCCCTGCGGGATGTCGAGCACGCGCGCGGCCTCGGCGTAGGTCATTTGTTCCAGGCTGACCAGCAGCAGCACCGCGCGCTGCGGCTCGGGCAGTTGCGCCAGCGCCTGCGACAGGTCGCGCCGAAGGCCCGGGTCTTCGGCGGGGCCGCTGACCTCGGGCAGGGTATCGGTGGCCACCACCAGGTCCTTGCGGCGCAAGGCGTTCAGGCGCAGGCGGTGCATCAGCGTCAGCAGCCACGGCAGCAGGCCGTCGGCACCGTCGCCCCACCAGGCGCCGGGGCGCAGGCGGAAGCGCCAGCGGTAGCGCAGCGCGCGCTCGAGCGTGTCCTGCACCAGGTCGTCGGCCAGGGCCGCGTCGCCGGTAAGGCCGCGCGCATGGCGCCGCAGCCGCGGCGCCAGCGCAACGAGCTGGCCGTCAAACCCTTCCATGCCGGGATGGCCGTCGTGACCGGGGTGGCTCAGGTAGTGGCTGCCGCCGCGTCAGGGCTTGGCCACGTGCCAGACGTTGTTGACGTTGTCGCCGGTGCGGTCGCCCGGCTTGGCGTCCTTGGCGAAGCGGTACAGCGGCTGGCCGCGGTAGGCCCACTGCTTGCTGCCGTCATCGCGTGTGATGATGGTGTACTGGCCCGAACCGCTGGTGCCCGGGGCCGCCATCAGCGGCGGCCAGTTGGTGGCGCAGGGGCCATTGCAGGCACTCTTGCCGCTGCCGGCGGTGTCGCGGTCAAAGGTGTACAGCGTCAGGCCCTGCGGATCGGTCAGCACGCCATCGGTCACCTTCACCGTGGGCGGCAGATTGCCGGCGCTGCCGCCGCCCATGCCCATGCCGGCACAACCGGCGAGCAGGACGGCCGCGCAGCCGAGCGCGAGCGCGCCGGGACGAACCAGGGATGCAGCAGCGTTACGACGCAGACTTGCCATGATCTTGTTCTCCATGCAATTCGGCGCCGCCAGCCGGCACCGTCCCTCCAGTAAACACCGGATGTGATCTCTTTATTCCCGCAGCGGCCAAAAAAATTGAAAAAAAGTCAAAAAAAAAAACCTGCCCGAAGGCAGGTCTTTTGCATGGCAGCATGCGCGCGTCAGAGTTCACCGTAGCTGTGCAGCCCCGACAGGAACATGTTCACGCCCAGGAACGCAAAGGTCGTCACCAGCAGGCCGACCAGCGCCCACCAGGCCGCCACCGTGCCGCGCAGCCCCTTCATCAGCCGCATATGCAGCCAGGCCGCGTAGTTCAGCCAGACGATCAGCGCCCAGGTTTCCTTGGGATCCCAGCTCCAGTAGCCGCCCCAGGCCTCGGCCGCCCACAGTGCACCCAGGATGGTGGCGATGGTGAAGAAGGCAAAGCCGACCGCGATGGCCTTGTACATCACGTCGTCGAGCAGTTCCAGCGACGGCAGGCGCTCGGCCAGGATGCCGCGCTGCTTGAGCAGGTAGGCCACCGCGACCATCGCCGCCAGCGCAAAGGTGCCGTAGCCGATAAAGTTGGCGGGCACATGGATCTTCATCCACCAGCTTTGCAGCGCCGGCACCAGCGGCTGGATCTCCTGGGCGTTGCGGCTGACCGTGTACCACAGCAGGAAGCCGACCGCGGCCGACACCACCAGCATCACGAACGGCCCCAGCGCGCGCGTGGCGTAACGGCCTTCGTAGTACAGGTAGAACAGCGAGGTGATCAGCGTGAACAGCACGAAGACTTCGTACAGGTTCGAGATCGGGATGTGGCCGATGTCGGTGCCAAGCAGGTAGGACTCGTACCAGCGCACCAGCATGCCGGTGAAGCCCAGCACCACCGCGCCCCAGCACAGCTTGCTGCCCAGGCTGTAGCCCGTGCCCGAGCGCGTCGCCAGCCCGACCCAGTAGAACAGCGTGGACAGGAACACCAGCGCGCTCATCCACAGGATGGCCGACTGGCTCGACAGGAAGTACTTGAGGAAGAAGGCCTGGTCGGCGCGCGCGAGCTGGCCCTGGTAGAGCTGGATGGCAAACAGGGACAGCACCGCCAGCGCCACCATCAGCAGCCGCACCGGCTTCCAGTGCCAGCCGAGCAGCGCGAAGGTCGGCACGGCGCCGATCAGCACCGCCTTGTCGTAGCCGTCCATCCACTGCCCGTATTGCGACAGCGCCACGCCGGCGCCCACGGCCAGCGCCAGCGCGAACAGCCAGTCCACCCAGTTCAGGCGGCGCAAGAAGGAAGGTTCGAGGTAGGCCTCGTCGGCGCCAGTGTCGCCGCGCGTGGCGCCGCGCATGGCGGGTCCGGCCTGGTTCACATTAGAAGACATAGCGTACCTGCTCGATTCAGTGGGGAGTGCCGGCGGGCTCTTGGGCGGCGCTTTGGCCCCCTGCGGCGCGGCCGATGTCGTCGCGCAGCGCCGTGAATTCCTTCTCGAAATCCAGGGTGCGGCGCTGGGTCGACATCGCCATCAGCACATGGCTGCCGGCATCGCCGTCGCCGGTGTGGCCCGTGGCGGACGCGTCGGCGGGCTTTTCCTTCACCCAGACCCAGACCCGGCGCTCGCGGATATAGAACATCGCGAACACGCCCAGCACCAGCAGTAGACAGCCAAGATACACGATGTTCTTGCCCGGCGCACGGGTCAACTGGAACACGCTGGCCTTGATTTCCTGGAAGTCGTCGAGCTGCAGGAACACGGGGGCGCCATAGAAGAAACTATCCGACAGCGCGTTGATGGCCTGCTGCAGGAACGCGCCGCTCTGGGCACTGTTGGCCACCGCCGGCAGCTGGTCCTGCGCGCGAGCGAGCTGCCACAGCTCCCACATCGAGCCGTTCAGGATCTTCAGCAGCACGTCGGCGGCCTTCTGCTGCTCGGCCGGCGGCACCGATTTTTCCAGGAAGGCGGCGATGGCGGTGAAGCCGCCCGGCGGCGAATCCGGCGTGGGACGCGTCGCCCCCGCGAACAGGTCGAGCGCGCGCAGCGCGCTTTCGGCCAGCTGCCGGCGCAGCTCGGCCTTGTCGTCACCAGGCATCGATGCCAGCGCGAAGCGGCGCGCGGCCTCGCCGCGCAGCGCGCGGTCCTGCAGCGCGGCGCGCACGCGCATCCAGTCGGCCACGCTGCCCTGGTCGTCGGCGGGAATGCGCAGGTAGCGGAACGGCTCGCTCGGGGACTCGCGCATGCCGGCGAGGAACACCGACTGGCCGTCCATCTGCACCGGCACCATGTAGTTGTTGTACTCGCGCGCCTGCCCGGTGCGGTCGCGCAGCTTGTACTGCACCGACGGGCCGACATTGCGCAGCGTCTTGGCGCGGTCGGTGCTGGCGGCGGCGCCCAGGTGCTTGTCCAGGGTCTCGTTGAAGGACTTGCGCGCCACGCCGCGTGCATCGGGCTTGCCCGAGGCATCGGTGACGTTCTCGATATTCATCAGCCGGAAGTCGCTGAACTCCACCGTGAGCCCGTCGCTGTCCGCGCTGGTGCCGGTGCCGGCCAGCGGCTTGTTGCCGCCCACCGCGCCATCGATCTTGAAGGTGGCGTGGGCGCTGCCCTGCATCGGATAGCCGACGAACTTCAGGCGCGAGCCGCCGTCCTCGAAGCTGGACTGGTAGATGGCGATGCCGTCGACGATCAGCGGCTCGTTCACCTTGATGGTGGCCTCGGTCTGCTTGCCGGTGGCGCGATCGGTCACGACCACGTCCGAGGCAAACAGCTTGGGCATGCCGGTTTCGTAGAAGTCGACCTTGAACTTTTTGAGCGTGATCGCGAAGGGCAGGTCCTGCACCAGCGCGCCGTCGGCGATGTTGAGGATGGCGGTGGAGACGGTCGAGCCCTCGGGCACGTAGGCGTTGCCGCGGAAACCGGGATTGTTCACCGACAGCCGGTGCTGCGGCGGGATCTCGCTGATCACCGCGTTGCCGCGGATCGGCGTCTTGTCGCCCAGCCACATCTGCGCGCGGATGAGCAGGTCGCCGTCGAGCAGGCCGCCGAGGCAGATCACCACGATGGCGGTGTGGGCCAGGATATAGCCGGCCTTGTTGGCAGCACCGGCCTTGGCGGCGAGCAGCGTGGCGCCGTCGTGCTCGACCGCCTTGATGCGGTAGCCGCGGTTGCGCAGCAACGCCGACAGCCGGCCGACCGCCTCGGCGCGCGGACGCGCGCCGTCGAACTCGCCGCGATGATGGAAGGCACGCAGGCTGCGCTCGCGCACATGGTCCTTCCACGAGCGCATGTCGGCGATCATCTTCGGCGCGTTGCGCACCAGGCACAGGCTGGTGGACACCACCAGGAACGCCAGGATCAGCAGGAACCACCACGACCCGTAGACCTTCTGCAGCGACAGCGTATGGAACACCTCGGCCCAGAACGGGCCGAACTGGTTGACGTAGTTGGGATACGGCTCGTTCTGCTTGAGCACGGTGCCGATCACGCTGGCGATGGAGATCACCGTCAGCAGCGCGATCGCAAAGCGCATCGAGGACAACAATTCGACCGCGTCGCGCAGCACGCGGTGAGAGGTCTTCAGGTGCAGCCCTGAAGTGGAAGCGGTCGACATGTGCAGTGAAACCTAAAACAGCGTACGGCCTGGAAATGAATAAAGGGTGGACATGCTTTGGCAAGCAGGCCACCCTTTTCGATTGTGACAAGCGCGTTCGGTTGCATGCCTGGCCGCGCCTTCCGGCGGCGGCCGCTCAACCGATGCGCCGGCGCGCGGAGCCGCCAGCGTCGCGGAATCCCGGATCGTCAGCGAACCCCGGCGACGTAGTCCGCCACCGCCTTGATCTCGGCATCCGACATCTTGGCGGCGATGGTCGTCATGACCGGGTTGTTCTTGCGGGTGCCCTGGCGGAATGCCACCAGTTGTGCCTCGGTATAGTCGGCCCACTGGCCGCCGATGCGCGGATACTGGGCCGGAATGCCTGCGCCGGCAGGGCCATGGCAGGCAGCGCAGGCCGGCACGCCCTTGGCGGCGATGCCGGCGCGGTAGATCTTCTGGCCGGCTTCGATGCTGTCCTTGTTCTTGGCGGTGGCCGGCTTGAGCGGCTGCTTGGCCAGGTAGGCGCCGAGGTTGCGCATTTCCTCGTCGGTCAGCACCGACGCCATCGGCACCATGATCGCGTTGTTGCGGGCCTTGGCCTTGAAGTCGGCGAGTTGCTTGTGGACGTACTCGGGATGCTGCGCGGCCAGCTTGGGATTGGCGGCGGCCGCGCTGTTGCCGGCGGCACCGTGGCAGCTCAGGCAGGCGGGCACATTGCGATCGGGGGCACCTTGCGTGTACAGCGTTTCACCCTTGGCGGGGTCCGCCTTTGCGGCGGCCTGCTCTGCGGCAGATGCCAGACCGGAAAGGGCGGCGGCAGGAACGGCCAGAGCCAGGACACCCAGAATCTTCGCAATGCGGTTCATTCGCACACCTTCTCTGAATTGTTTTGGATACCGTGATGCGTGCCGGTCCGGCGCTTTGCCGGCGGTGAGGACGCGCCGGTGCAAAAGGCTGGGAATCGTGGCGACCCGCGAGCGGCTGACCGATCCGCGCAACGCTGGCCGTGGCGGCAGACCCCGCCAGCCCGCGCCCGCTGCCGCCGCACCGTCCGGTGCAACGCGCAATGCGGGGCAAGGCCTTGCCCACGATGGAACGACACACTAGGCTTCCCGCCCGGACGACGGCAGCCGAGGCACGCGGCATGGATGCCACGCGTCACCCGCTCAGGAGACCGTAAACCGGCGTATTGTACAATAAGTTATGTGCCGGATTGATGCCTTGCGCCGTGTCGTGCCCGCTTCGGGCTGCGCCAGATCAACCCCGGCGGGCGGCCACAAGCCGCAGCCATCCCACCCTGGCGAGACCCCGGCCCCGCCCGCGCTGCGCGCGGCTTCCGCGTCCCGCCCCACCGCTCTAGCGCATGTCCCTTCTTCACCAGGCCCGCTTCTTCATCACCGTGAACCACCTGCGCGACCTGCCAGCCACGGCCGTGCCCGAGGTGGCGTTCGCCGGGCGTTCCAACGCGGGGAAGTCCACCGCCATCAACATCCTGTGCAACCAGAAGCGGCTGGCCTTCTCGTCCCGCACGCCCGGGCGCACCCAGCACATCAACTATTTCTCGGTGGCGCCGGTCAAGGCGCCCGATCCGCTGGCGTTCCTGGTCGATCTGCCCGGCTACGGCTATGCCGAGGTCTCGGGTTCCGCCAAGTACCACTGGCAGGGCCTGCTGAGCGATTACGTGCAGACCCGCCAGCAACTGGCCGGCCTGATCCTGATGATGGACGCGCGCCGGCCGTTCACGGACCTCGATTGCCAGATGGTCGAGTGGTTCCTGCCCACCGGGCGGCCCATCCACGTGCTGTTGACCAAGGCCGACAAGCTCACCAACAGCGAAAATGCCAAGGCCCTGCGCGAAACCCGCAAGATGCTGCAAGGCTATGCCGAACAGCTGGAGACGCCGGTGCCGATGACGGCGCAGCTGTTCTCCAGCCTGAAGCGCCGCGGCATCGAAGAGGCGCAGGCTGTGATCGCCGGCTGGCTCAACTTGCCGGAAGCGCGCAAGGCGGAACGCGAGCCGGCCGCCGCGAATAGCGTGCCCCCCGCGGTGCCCCCTGCGTCCGATCCGGCCGCGTGATTCCGGCAGCGGGCGCGCAAAAAAAAGCCCCGTCGCAAGCAACGGGGACAAACTTTCCCGCCGGTGAGGCGGGTACCCGCTCAGGGAGGAGTAGCGGGGGACACCGCGCCGCGCAGCGCGCAACGCAAAGTGTCCGCGAGTATGATGTCGGGCACGCACAAAAGTTTAGTTTTTCTTCGGCCGGCCGCATGGCGCTGCGCGCGCCGTACTTGCCGGCCCTGCATTTCGTCCTCTTCCGCCAAGAAGCCGCCATGTCCACCTTCCCCGAGTTCCGCCCGCGCCGCATGCGCCGCGATGATTTCTCCCGCCGCATGATGCGCGAGCATCGCCTGTCCCCGGACAACCTGATCTACCCGGTCTTCATCCTCGACGGCCAGAACCAGCGCCAGGCCGTGGCGTCGATGCCCGGCGTTGAGCGCGTATCGGTCGACCTGCTGATGCCGGTGGCCGAAGACTGCGTCAAGCTCGGCATCCCGGTGCTGGCGCTGTTCCCGGTGATCGACCCGTCGCTGAAGACGCCCGACGGCATCGAGGCCACCAACCCGGACGGACTGGTGCCGCGCGCCGTGCGCGCGCTCAAGGACCGCTTCCCCGAACTGGGCGTGCTGTGCGACGTGGCCCTCGACCCGTACACCAGCCATGGCCAGGATGGCGTGCTCGACGACAACGGCTACGTGATCAACGATGCGACGGTGGAGATCCTGGTGCGCCAGGCGCTGGCGCAGGCCGAGGCCGGGGTCGACATCGTTGCCCCGTCCGACATGATGGACGGCCGCATCGGCGCGGTGCGCACCGCGCTGGAAGACAACGGCCATATCCATACCCGCATCATGGCGTACTCGGCCAAGTACGCGTCGGCGTTCTACGGCCCGTTCCGCGACGCGGTGGGCTCGGCCGCCAACCTGGGCAAGGGCAACAAGATGACCTACCAGATGGACCCGGCCAATACCGACGAGGCGCTGCGCGAAGTGGCGCAGGACATCCTGGAAGGCGCCGACATGGTGATGGTCAAGCCCGGCATGCCGTACCTGGACATCGTGCGCCGGGTCAAGGACGAGTTCCGCTTCCCGACCTACGTGTACCAGGTCAGCGGCGAGTACGCGATGCTCAAGGCCGCCGCGCAGAACGGCTGGCTGGACCACGACAAGGTGATGATGGAATCGCTGCTGGCCTTCCGCCGCGCCGGCGCCGACGGCATCCTGACGTATTTCGCGCGCGACGCCGCGCGGCTGCTGCAGGCCTGACGCCGACCGACCGCGCATGGAGTTGCTAGGTTTCTCAGCGAGCCAGGTACACCCGCTCGCCTCGCTCACCGAGGCGGGCAGTTTCCTGTCAGGCAATGCCGCGTCGCTGTTCGTGTGGGCGGACTTCTCCACCGAAGAGGTCACCGCGGCGCCCGACGCGTGGCGCGAGCAGGTGCGCCAGCTGGCCGGCGCGCCCATCCTCGACCTGCACATGGCCGACGCCACCAACGCCGCGCATCCGTCGTACTTCGATACGACCCATGCGTACGACATGGTGATCTTCCGCAAGCTCACCTTCGAAACCAGCCGCGCCATTGTCGGGGCCGAGCCGCAGGATGCGGCGGCCGGCGGCGCTAGTCTCACCAAGCCGCCCGCGGCCGAGGCAGCGGCCCGCCAGAAGCGTCATGCGCCTGGCTTCCTGCCGGCACTGGCCAAGATCGATACCCAGCCGGTCACGTTCTTCATGTTCGACACCGTGCTGGTCACGGTGCGCTCCGGGCCGTCGCGCACCATCGACCAGGTGCGCCAGCGGCTGCTCGAGCTGTGCCAGGCGCCGCGTCCGCAAGCCGTGCCTGCGCGTGGCAACGGCCAGTCGCTGCTGCATGGCATCCGTCCGCCGAGCCGGCCCGAGGACCTGATGCTGCGTCTGCTCAACGCCATGGTCGACCGCTACCTGGAGCTGCGCGCGCCGCTGACGCGCCAGCTCGACCGCTGGCAGCGCGCGCTGCTGAACTCGCGCCGCAGCTTCTCCAGCTGGGAAGGCCTGCTCGATGCCCGCATCCAGCTGCGCAAGCTGGAACACCTGAGCGAGGAGCAGCGCGACGCGCTGCAGGAATTCCGCGACAGCCTGCTCGACAACCGCTACAGCAGCGACCAGCCCGGCGGCGCGGCCAATGCGCCGGGGCGCGACGAAGTGCTGCTGGTGCGCATCAACGACGTGATGGAGCATATCCAGCGGGTGCTGGCGCATGCGCGCCGGCTGGAGGATTCGATCGAATCGGCGGTGCAGATCCACTTCTCGGCGGTCGCGCACCGCACCAACCGCACCATGCGCGCGCTGACGCTGATCACGGCGCTGTTCATGCCGCTGACGCTGATCACCGGCGTCTTCGGCATGAACTTCGAGCGCATGCCGTGGCTGCAGGAGCCGCAGGGCTTCTGGTGGTCGATCGGCCTGATGGGTGCCGTGGCGGTGGTCCTGGCGGCGCTGTGGGGACTGGCGCGGCAGCTGGAGCGCTAGCCGCAGGGCTGGGTACGCCTCACGTGCAAGTCAGGTGCGCGTGCGCGTGCCGAAAGCGCGCTCCAGGCTTTCCAGGAAGCGGTTGGCCGACTGGTAGCCGATCACGCGCACCGGGCGCTCGCGCCCGTCCGGCCCGAACAGGATGATGCCGGGCGGCCCGAACAGGCCGAAGCGCTTGAGCAGGGCCTTGTCGTCGGCATTGTTGGCGGTCACATCCGCCTGCAGCAGCACGATTTCCGACAGCCGCGCGCGCACGCGCGGGTCGACGAAGGTCATGCGCTCCATTTCCTTGCAGCTGACGCACCAGTCGGCATAGAAATCCAGCAGCACGGGCTTGCCCGCGGCGGCGGCCTGCGCCACGCGGGCGTCGAGTTCGGCGACGCTGCGCACGCGCTCGAAGCGCACCGTCTGCGCACCGCCGGCGTTTTCGCCGACAGTCCGCGCCACGCTGAGGTGCGACAGCGGCTGCAGCGGATCGCGTCCGCCCGAGGCCACGCCGATCAGCACGATCGCGGCGGCGATGGCAAACAGCACGCCCACGCCCTTGCCCACCCGCACCAGGTTGCGCGGATCCGGCCCCAGCCCGTCGAAGGCGCCCAGGAACACCGCCGCCACCAGCAGCAGCGCCGCCAGCAACAGCATCGTGGCCCACGCCGGCAGCACCGGCCCCAGCATCCACAGCGCCACACCCAGCAGCAGGAAGCCGAAGAAGCGCTTGGTCACCTCCATCCAGCGGCCGGCGCGCGGCAGCAGGTTGCCAGCGCCCACACCCACCAGCACCAGCGGGACGCCCATGCCAAGCGCCATCGCGAACAGCGCGGCGCCGCCGGTCACGGCATCGCGGCTCTGCGCGATATAGGCCAGCGCGCCCGCCAGCGGTGCCGTCACGCAAGGCCCGACGATCAGCGCGGAGATCGCCCCCATCGCCGCGGCGCCGGCAATCTGGCCGCCCTGGCGGCGGTTGGAGGATTCCGCGAGCCGGGTCTGCCAGCGCTGCGGCAGCTGCAGCTCGTACAGGCCGAACATCGACAGCGCCAGCGCCACCATCAGCGCCGCGAAGGCACCCAGCACCCAGGGCTTCTGCAGCGCGGCGGAGAGCCCCTCGCCCAGCAGCCCCGCGGCCACGCCGACCGCGGTGTACACCACCGCCATGCCCAGCACATAGGCCAGCGACACCAGCAGCGCGCGGCTGCGCGTGACGTGCTCGCCGACCACGATCGACGACAGGATCGGCACCATCGGCAGCACGCACGGCGTAAAGGTCAGCAGCAGGCCCAGGCCGAAGAACAGCGCGGCGATCAGGCCCAGGTTGCGGCTGGCCAGTGCGCCGGCGATGCGGTCGCTGTCGTCGGCGCGCAGAGTCGTGGCTGCGCCCGGCATGGCGGGTGCGGCGGGTGCCGGAGCCCGCTCGGCCGCCGGAGCGTCGCTGCGGCCGCGCTTGCCGAACAGGTCGGCCAGGGCACTGCCCCCGACCTTGTGGACGCTTTCCATCGGCGGATAGCACAGGCCCTTGTCGGCGCAGCCCTGGGACGTCACCGTCAGCGTCCATTTGCCGTCGGCGGGCGCTGCCTCCACCGGGATGCGGATGACCACGCTGTCGCGGTAGGTCTCCATCTCCTTGCCGAAGGTCTCGTCGAACTTCACCTTGCCCTGCGGGTAGGCCGGCGCGCCCAGTTTCACGCCGGCCGGCTGCGCGGCGAAGGAAAAGCGCTCGCGGTACATGTAGTAGCCCGGCGCGACGTCAAAGCGGACTTCGATGGTCTTGTCGTCAGGCTGGCTGGCGGCGAAGCGAAAGGCTTGCTCGGGCGGCAGGAAGTCGTCCTCGGTGGCGGCGTGGAGGCTGCCCGCCAGGCACAGCCAGGCCAGCGCCGCCAGCAGCGCTGCGGCAATATGCCGCGCCCACATCTGCCCGGGCGTGCCCGCCCGCCGTGCCAAACCGATGTTCATGAAGCCGATTCCTGTTGGTCTTGTTTCTGGGGTGCTGCCGTACCTGCCTGCGCCGGCACGCCGGCGGTCTCGCTGCGCACCCATGCCAGGTAGGGCCCGTAGCCCGCCGACACGGGCCACGCGAGCAGCTCCGGCACGTCATAGGGGTGATGTTGCCGGATCACGGCCTCGAGCGCAGCGTAGCGTGCGCGCGTGGTCTTGATCAGCAGCGGCCATTCCTGCGCCTGCTCGAGCTTGCCCTGCCACCAGTACTCGGATTCAACCGGCGCCAGACGGTTCACGCAGGCGGCGGCGCGCGCCTGCAGCACGGCCCGCGACAAGCCCGCCGCGGTGTCGGCGTCGGGTGCGTTGGTGACGACGACGAGCACCTCGTCCGGATCGGCAACTTGGTCAGTATGGCTTTGCATCGACACTCTCCCCGCGGCCGGCCGCCGCCGACCCGCACAAAACAAAAGAGCCAGGCGGATGCCTGGCTCGATTGTAAGCGGTGTGCCCGCAACCGTCGCGCGACGGCAACGGGCAGGAAACGCACTTATTCCGCGGCTTCTTCGGCCGGGGCTTCGGTGATTTCCGGACGATCCACCAGCTCGACCAGCGCCATCGGCGCGTTGTCGCCCTGACGGAAGCCGAACTTCAGGATGCGGGTGTAGCCGCCCGGACGGGTGGCGTAGCGCGGGCCCAGTTCGGTGAACAGCTTGGTGACCATGTCGCGGTCGCGCAGGCGGGCGAAGGCCAGGCGGCGGTTGGCAACGGTGTCCTTCTTGGCCAGCGTGATCAGCGGCTCGACGACCTTGCGCAGTTCCTTGGCCTTGGGCACGGTGGTCTTGATCAGCTCGTGCTGGAACAGCGAGTTGGACATGTTGCGCAGCATCGCGAGACGGTGCGACGAGGTGCGGTTCAGTTTCCGCAGACCATGACGGTGACGCATGATGATTCCTTTCAGTTAAGTGTTTGACCAGCTCTTCTATCGTCCGATGCGGCGGGACGCGGGCCGGTAGTCATACATGCCCCGGCCGGAGCCGGGGCGGTTGCTGCGGTGCGGGACCGATGCCCCGCGCCACGATTACTTCTCCAGACCTGCGGGCGGCCAGTTCTCGAGCTTCATGCCGAGGGTCAGGCCACGCGAGGCGAGGACTTCCTTGATCTCGTTGAGCGACTTGCGACCCAGGTTCGGGGTCTTGAGCAGCTCGTTCTCGGTACGCTGGATCAGGTCGCCGATGTAGTAGATGTTCTCGGCCTTCAGGCAGTTGGCCGAGCGCACCGTCAGCTCCAGGTCGTCGACCGGGCGCAGCAGGATCGGGTCGATCTGCGGCGTGCGGCTCGAAGCGGCCTCGGCGGCCGACTCGGTGCCTTCCAGCGCGGCGAACACGGACAGCTGGTCGACCAGGATGCGGGCCGACTGGCGGATCGCTTCCTCGGGCGAGATCACGCCGTCGGTTTCGATGTTCATCACCAGCTTGTCGAGGTCGGTACGCTGCTCCACGCGAGCGGATTCAACCGCGTACGACACGCGGCGCACCGGCGAGAACGAGGCGTCCAGCACGATGCGGCCGATGACCTTGCCGGATTCGTCGCCGAACTTGCGCACGTTGCCCGGCACATAGCCGCGGCCCTGCTCGACCTTGATCTGCATGTCCAGCTTGCCGCCGGCCGACAGATGGGCGATCACGTGGTTCGGGTTGATGATCTCGACGTCGTGCGGCAGCTCGATATCGGCTGCCGTGACCACGCCTTCGCCATCCTTGCGCAGCGACACCGTGACTTCGTCGCGGTTGTGCAGCTTGAACACCACGCCCTTCAGGTTGAGCAGCAGGTTGACGACGTCTTCCTGCACGCCGTCGATGGTGGAATACTCGTGGACCACCCCAGCGATCGTGACTTCGGTCGGGGCATAACCGACCATCGACGACAGCAGCACGCGACGCAGGGCGTTACCGAGCGTATGGCCGTAGCCGCGCTCGAACGGCTCCATCACGACTTTGGCGTGATGGTCGCCCAGAGGCTCGACGGCGATGATTTTTGGCTTGAGGAGTGCTGTTTGCATTAGGTTGTCCTTTTCAATACCCTCGGCTCGTTACACCGATAAGGCTGACGTTTGGAACCTGGAAATCCCATCGTAACGATGGGCGAAGCCCGACGCGCGCGAAGCGCGTCGGGCTGAAGGAGAAGCTTTGCGACGAACGCAAGCTCTGGGCCGGATGCTCGCGGATTAACGCGAGTACAGTTCGACGATCAGGCTTTCGTTGATGTCGCCCGAGATATCGGCGCGATCCGGGACTTGCTTGAAGGTGCCTTCGAACTTCTTGGCATCCACGGCGACCCAGGTCGGGAAGCCCGACTGCTCGGCCAGCGACAGCGCTTCGGCGATACGGACCTGCTTCTTCGACTGCTCGCGGATGGTGATGACGTCGCCCGACTTGATCTGTGCCGACGGCACGTTCAGGGTCTGGCCGTTCACCAGGATCGCCTTGTGCGACACCAGCTGGCGCGCTTCAGCGCGGGTCGAGCCGAAGCCCATGCGGTACACCACGTTGTCCAGGCGCGATTCCAGCAGTTGCAGCAGGTTTTCGCCGGTGTTGCCCTTGCGACGGTCGGCTTCGGCGAAGTAGCGGCGGAACTGGCGCTCGAGCACGCCGTAGATGCGCTTGACCTTCTGCTTTTCGCGCAGCTGGTTGCCGTAGTCGGAGGTGCGGGCACCCGAGGTGCGGCCATGCTGGCCCGGCTTGCTGTCCAGCTTGCACTTGTCGGCCAGCGAGCGGCGCGAGCTCTTCAGGAACAGGTCGGTGCCTTCACGGCGGGAAAGTTTGGCCTTCGGGCCGGTATAACGTGCCACGTTGTCTTCCTTTGATCGATCACGGCGCCTTCAGGACGCGCCGCGAGTCCGCCAACGCAGTGCCGGCGCAGTGCAACAGGGCACACGCCGGACCGTGACGGACGGT
Source organism: Cupriavidus taiwanensis LMG 19424 (assembly GCF_000069785.1). NCBI lineage: Bacteria > Pseudomonadati > Pseudomonadota > Betaproteobacteria > Burkholderiales > Burkholderiaceae > Cupriavidus > Cupriavidus taiwanensis. The sequence goes on from NC_010528.1 coordinate 3,094,341, forward strand.
GGGCTTATTAAGCGCGCTCCGTGGGGAGGCGTCGCTGCAAGCATTTACTAATACGCCGGTAGTTCAATGTGCCTCGAAAAGCACTACCCCGACGCAAAACGAAAACCTGCCGCATTAAAATGCAGCAGGTCAACGCGCGATGCTACCATATCCGAAACCGGCAGGTAAACCCGCCGGGCCCGGACACGCCAACGCATCAGATGCGGCGGCGCTTCGGCGGACGGCAGCCGTTGTGCGGAATCGGCGTGACGTCTTCGATGATCGCGATCTTGATGCCCAGCGCGTTCAGCGCGCGGACAGCCGATTCACGACCCGGGCCGGGACCCTTGATACGCACTTCCAGGTTCTTGATGCCCTGGTCTTGCGCCACGCGGCCGGCGTTCTCGGCAGCAACCTGGGCAGCGAACGGGGTCGACTTGCGCGAACCCTTGAAGCCCTGGCCACCGGCGGTCGCCCACGACAGGGCGTTGCCCTGGCGATCGGTGATCGTGATGATGGTGTTGTTGAACGAAGCGTGGACGTGCGCAATGCCGTCGGCAACGTTCTTCTTGACCTTCTTACGCGCGCGAGCGGCGTTATTCGGACCTTTTGCCATTAGTTTCTTCCTCTGCCTTCGGCTTTACTTCTTCAGAGCCACGCCGGCCTTGCGCGGACCCTTGCGGGTACGGGCGTTGGTGCGCGTACGCTGGCCGCGCATCGGCAGGCCCTTGCGGTGACGCATGCCACGATAGCAACCAAGGTCCATCAGACGCTTGATGTTCATCGTGGTTTCACGACGCAGGTCACCCTCGACCGTGACCTTGCCCACTTCGTCACGAAGCTTTTCCAGGTCGGCGTCGGTCAGGTCCTTGACCTTCTTGTCAAACGGTACACCGGTGGCCTCGCAAATCTTGCGGGCGCGCGAGCGGCCGATACCGTAAATAGCCGTCAGGCCGATTTCGGTATGCTTGTGGTTCGGGATGTTAACCCCTGCGATACGTGCCATTCGTCAATCCTCTTTCCGATTAGCCTTGGCGTTGCTTGTGGCGGGGATCCGACGAGCAGATCACGCGCACGACACCGTTGCGCTTGATGATTTTGCAGTTGCGGCAAATGCGCTTAACAGAAGCCAGCACTTTCATAATTTTCCTCTTCCTTCAATTCCTGTTCGCTCACTTCGTCCGGAAGACGATTCGTGCGCGCGACAGATCATATGGGGTCAGCTCGACCGTCACCTTGTCACCCGGAAGAATCCGGATGTAGTTCATTCTCATCTTGCCGGAGATATGGCCCAGCACCACATGGCCATTCTCCAGCTTGACTCGGAACGTCGCATTGGGCAGGTTTTCCAGGACCTCGCCCTGCATCTGGATGACGTCGTCTTTAGCCATACCTAGCCTGTACCGATCCGAAGTCAGCGCAAGGTCAGATTGCCCTTGAAATTCGCCTTCTTCAGCAGCGACTCATACTGCTGCGACATGACATAGGACTGAACCTGGGCCATGAAGTCCATCGTGACGACCACGATGATCAGCAGGGAGGTTCCGCCGAAATAGAACGGAACGTTCCAGCGCAGCACCAGGAATTCCGGCAACAGGCAGACCAGTGTGATGTAGATCGCACCAGCCAACGTCAGACGCACCAGGATCTTGTCGATATAGCGCGTCGTCTGCTCGCCCGGACGAATGCCCGGAATGAAGGCACCGCTTTTCTTCAGGTTGTCTGCCACTTCACGGCTGTTGTACACCAGAGCCGTGTAGAAGAAGCAGAAAAATACAATCGCAGCAGCGTACAGCAGGATGTAGACCGGCTGGCCCGGCGACAGCGTGGCAGCCAGGTCCTTGATGAACCGGCCGACCGCACCCGTCGAGTCAGACGTAAACCAGCCCGCGATCGTCGCCGGGAACAGGATGATCGACGATGCGAAGATCGGCGGAATCACCCCTGCCATGTTCAGCTTCAGCGGCAGGTGCGACGACTGGCCGCCGTACACCTTGTTGCCGACCTGACGCTTGGCATAGTTCACCAGGATCTTGCGCTGGCCACGCTCGACGAACACCACGGCGAAGGTCACACCGATCACGATCGCCACGATGAAGATCGCCGCGATGATGCTCATGGAACCCGTGCGGACCAGTTCGAACAGTCCGCCGATCGCATTGGGCAGGCCCGCCGCGATACCGCCGAAGATGATGATCGAGATGCCGTTGCCCAGACCGCGCTCGGTAATCTGCTCACCCAGCCACATCAGGAACATCGTGCCGGTCACCAGCGTGATCACCGCCGTGGCCCGGAACATCAGGCCCGGATCCAGCACCAGCCCCGGCTGCGACTCCAGCGCGACCGCGATCGACAGCGCCTGGAACGTGGCCAGAACCACGGTGCCGTAGCGCGTGTACTGCGTGATCTTGCGCTGCCCTGCCTGCCCTTCCTTCTTCAGCGACTCCAGCTGCGGCAGCACGATCGTCAGCAACTGCATGATGATCGACGCCGAGATGTACGGCATGATGCCGAGCGCGAAGACGGTAAAGCGCGACAGCGCCCCGCCCGAGAACAGGTTGAACATCCCGAGGATGCCACCCGACTGACTCTGGAAAAGCTTCGCAAGCTGCTCCGGATCGATACCGGGCACCGGAATATGAGCGCCGATGCGGTACACGATCAGGGCCAGCACCAGGAACATCAGCCGGCGCTTGAGGTCGCCGTACTTCGCCGTGTTCCTGGCTTGCGCGCTTGCATTGGGTTTCGCCGTGGCCAAACGATGCTCCGACTATGACTGCCTATGCTGCGATGAATGCTGCCGTATCAGGCTGCGATCTGGCCGCCGGCGGCTTCGATCGCGGCCTTGGCGCCAGCGGTGGCGCCCAGACCCTTGATCGTCACCTTGCGGGTCAGCTCGCCGGCCTTGATGACCTTGGCGCTCTTGACCAGGTCGCCGACCAGGCCAGCCTGCTTCAGGACCAGCAGGTCGACTTCGGCCGCTTCCAGGCGCTCGATGTCACGCAGCGTGACTTCGGCGGTGAACGCCTTGGTCAGCGAGGTGAAGCCGCGCTTCGGCAGGCGACGATACAGCGGCATCTGGCCGCCTTCGAAGCCCACCTTGTGGAAGCCGCCCGAACGCGACTTCTGACCCTTGTGACCGCGACCGGCGGTCTTGCCCAGGCCGGAGCCGATACCGCGGCCGACGCGACGCTTGGCGTGCTTCGAACCGGCAGCCGGTTTCAGGTTGTTCAGTTGCATCTTGCTCTCCAAGTCCCGATCAGGCCAGAACCTTGACCAGGTACGAGACCTTGTTGATCATGCCGCGCACGGCGGGCGTGTCCTGCAGCTCCGACACCGAGTTGATGCGGCGCAGGCCCAGGCCACGAACGGTGGCGCGATGATCCTCGCGCGTGCCGATCAGGCTGCGCACGAGTTGCACTTTTACGGTTTTCTGCGACATTGCGTTCACCTTAACCCAGGATGTCTTCGACCGACTTGCCACGCTTGGCGGCGATTTCGCCCGGCGTGCTCATCTTCTGAAGGCCGTCCAGCGTGGCGCGAACCATGTTGTACGGGTTGGTGGAGCCGTGCGACTTGGTCACCACGTTGGTGACACCCATCACTTCGAAGATCGCGCGCATCGGGCCGCCGGCGATCACGCCGGTACCTTCCTTGGCGGGCATCATCAGCACCTTGGCGGCGCCGTGCTTGCCAACGACTTCGTGTTGCAGCGTGCCGTTCTTCAGCGAGACCTTGACCATCTTGCGACGGGCTTCGTCCATTGCCTTCTGAACGGCGACCGGCACTTCCTTGGCCTTGCCCTTGCCCATGCCGATGCGGCCATCGCCGTCACCAACCACGGTCAGCGCAGCGAAACCGAGAATCCGGCCACCCTTCACCACCTTGGTGACACGGTTGACCGAGATCATCTTCTCGCGGAGGCCGTCGTCGCGTTCGTCCTGTTGGACTTTTGCTTGCATCTTTGCCATGACGTATCTCTCTTTATGCGCTTAGAACTTCAGGCCGGCTTCGCGGGCGGCGTCTGCCAGGGCCTTCACGCGGCCATGGAAACGGAAGCCGGCGCGATCGAAGGCGACGGTTTCCACGCCGGCAGCCTTCGCCTTCTCGGCGATGCGCTTGCCCACGACGGTAGCGGCAGCGGCGGTAGCGCCCTTGCCTTCCAGTTCCTTGCGCACTTCTGCCTCGACGGTCGAAGCCGAAGCCAGCACCTTGGTGCCGCACTCGGAGAAGACCTGGGCGTAAATGTTCGAATTCGTACGGAACACGGTCAGACGATTGACTTTCAGCTCCGCGATCTTGGCGCGGGTCTGACGTGCACGGCGCAAACGAGCGTCTTTCTTGTTCATCATTGCACCCCTTACTTCTTCTTGGTTTCCTTCAGGATGACGCGCTCGTCGCTGTAACGCACACCCTTGCCCTTGTAGGGCTCGGGCGGACGGTACGCGCGGACTTCCGCGGCAACCTGACCGACTTTCTGCTTGTCCGCACCCTTGATCAGGATTTCGGTCTGCGTCGGCGTTTCCGCCTTCACGCCTTCCGGCATCTCATGGATCACGTCGTGCGAGAAACCAAGCTGGAGCTTCAGCGCAGTGCCTTGCAGCTGGGCACGATAGCCCACGCCGACGAGGTTCAGCTTGCGCTCGAAACCGGTGGTCACGCCCTTGACCATGTTCGCCGCCAGGGCGCGCATGGTGCCTTGCAGGGCGTTTGCTTCACGCGACTCGTCAGCCGGTGCGAAGGTCAGCGTGTCGTTCTCGACATTGACCTTGACCAGGCTGTGAATCGGCTGGGACAGCGTACCCAGCGGGCCCTTCACGGAGAGCACGCCAGCTGCCACGTTCACTTCCGCGCCCTTGGGGAGCGCGATGGGAGCCTTACCTACACGGGACATGGTTCTCTCCTTAAGCGACGTAGCAGAGAACTTCGCCGCCCACGCCGGTGGCGCGAGCCTTGCGGTCGGTCATCAGACCCTGCGGGGTCGAGATGATCGCCACACCCAGGCCGTTCATCACTTGCGGAATGTCGCTGCGGCCCTTGTACACGCGCAGGCCGGGCTTCGAGACGCGCTCGATGCGCTCGATCACCGGACGGCCGGCGTAGTACTTGAGACCGATGCTCAGTTGTGCCTTGCCGCCATCTTCCTGGACGGCGTAGTCGTCGATGTAGCCTTCGTCCTTCAGGACCTTGGCGATTGCCACTTTCAGCTTCGACGACGGCATGACAACCGACGCCTTCTGCACGCCCTGGGCGTTGCGGATGCGCGTCAGCATATCGGCGATAGGATCGCTCATGCTCATACTGTTTCTCCTGTAGCCTGTGCGTAATTACCAGCTGGCTTTCGTCAGACCCGGGATTTCGCCCTTGAAGGCGATTTCGCGGATCTTGTTACGCGCCAGGCCAAACTTGCGGAAGGTACCGCGGGGACGACCGGTGATCGCGCAGCGGTTGCGCTGGCGAGTCGGGTTCGCGTTGCGCGGGAGCTGCTGCAGCTCGAGACGCGCGCTGTAACGCTCTTCTTCCGACTTTTCTTGGTCGTCGATAATGGCCTTGAGGTTGGCGCGCTTGGCGGCATACTTTGCCACCAGCTTGGCGCGCTTCTTCTCACGTTCAATCAGAGCCAGTTTAGCCACGGTTACCCCTTAATTGCGGAACGGGAACTTGAACGCACCGAGGAGGGCCTTGGCTTCCTCGTCGTTCTTTGCCGTCGTCGTGATGCTGATGTTCAGACCACGCAGTGCGTCGATCTTGTCGTACTCGATTTCGGGGAAAATGATCTGCTCTTTCACACCGATGTTGTAGTTGCCACGACCGTCGAACGAACGGCCCGACACACCACGGAAGTCACGCACGCGCGGCAGGGCCACGGTGACGAAACGATCGAGGAATTCGAACATGCGCTCGCCGCGCAGGGTCACCATCGCACCGATGGGGTAGCCCTGGCGGATCTTGAAGCCGGCGATGGCCTTCTTGGCCTTCGTCACGACCGGCTTCTGACCGGCGATCTTGGTCAGGTCGCCCACGGCGTTTTCAATGATCTTCTTGTCATTGATGGCTTCGCCAAGACCCATGTTCAGGGTGATCTTGGTGATGCGCGGCACTTCCATGACCGACTTGTAGCCGAACTGCTCGATCAGCTTCGGCACAACCTGTTCTTTGTAAAACTCTTGCAGACGTGCTGCCATGCTCAACTCCTATACGTGCCCAGAATCAAGCTGCCACGACGGCGCCGGTGGTCTTCAGCACGCGCACGCGCTTGCCGTCTTCCACCTTGATGCCGACGCGCGACGGCTTGCCATTGGCATCCACGAGCGCAACGTTGGAAATATGCAGCGGCATGACCTTGTCGACCACACCACCGGTAGTGCCCAGCATCGGGTTCGGGCGGGCATGCTTTTTGGCGATGTTCACGCCTTGCACCGCAACCTTGTCGCCGAGGACGGCTTGCACGGTACCGCGCTTGCCCTTGTCCTTGCCGGTCAGCACGATGACTTCGTCGCCTTTGCGAATCTTGTTCATGGCGGCTCCTTACAGCACTTCCGGAGCGAGCGACACGATCTTCATGAAGCGCTCGGTACGGAGTTCACGAGTCACCGGCCCGAAGATACGGGTGCCGATCGGCTCGAGCTTGTTGTTCAGCAGGACGGCGGCGTTGCCGTCGAACTTGATCAGCGAACCGTCAGCGCGGCGCACGCCCTTGGCGGTACGCACGACGACGGCGTTGTAGATGTCGCCCTTCTTGACGCGACCGCGCGGCGCTGCGTCCTTGACGGTCACCTTGATGATGTCGCCAACGCTTGCGTAGCGGCGCTTGGAGCCACCCAGCACCTTGATGCACAGCACTTCGCGCGCACCAGTGTTATCGGCCACTTCGAGCCGGCTTTCTGTCTGAATCATGGTGTTTGTCTTCCCAACTTAATCCGCCAGGTGCGATAGCGCCCGTCGGTCAGTCTTGGTCCCGTCGGTTCCGGCCTTGCGCCAGCACCGTATGGGTTGATCAACTTTGAAGTCGGTAGGAGCCCGGCAATTTCCGACGGAAAAACATCGGAGCCGCCTGGCCCTGGCTCGCTCAACAGGCCCGCCCGGGTGGTACAGCTAAGGCGAACGCAATAAAGCGGAAGTCCAGGATTATAGCTACATAATCCTGGACTTGCAAGTCAAGCTAAGAACGTGTTGTTCTTAGATGACGCGCGCAGCCTCTACCAGCCGGGAAACCACCCAGGACTTGGTCCGCGACAGCGGACGGCCTTCCTGGATTTCGACCTTGTCGCCTTCCTTGTACTGGTTGGCTTCGTCGTGTGCGTGGTACTTCTTGGAACGCAGCACGTACTTGCCGTACAGGGGATGCTTGACGCGGTTTTCCACCAAGACCGTAACGGTCTTGTCCATCTTGTCGCTCACGACACGGCCGACCAGGGTGCGGCGAAGCGACTTTTCCGTTTGTGCAGCTTCAGTCATTTCGCGTTCGCCTTTTCAGTCAGCACGGTTTGCACGCGCGCGATGTCCTTGCGAACCTTCTTCAGCTGGCTGGTGTTCTGCAGCTGTTGGGTTGCCTTTTGCATGCGCAGGCTAAATTGGGCCTTCAGCAGCTCGGAGAGCTCCTGGTTCAGGCCTGCGGCGTCCTTGCCGCGAAGTTCGGATGCTTTCATCCCTGCTCTCCTTACGTCCCGACCTGGCGCACCACGAAATTGGTGGCGATCGGCAGCTTGGCAGCCGCGAGGCGGAACGCCTCACGTGCCAGGTCTTCGCTCACACCATCCATTTCGTACAGCATCTTGCCCGGCTGGATTTCAGCCACGTAGTACTCCGGATTGCCCTTGCCGTTACCCATACGGACTTCGGCGGGCTTCTTCGAGATCGGCTTGTCCGGGAAGATCCGGATCCAGATGCGGCCGCCACGCTTGATGTGGCGGGTCATCGCACGACGTGCCGACTCGATCTGACGAGCCGTCAGGCGGCCACGGCCCATGGCCTTCAGGCCGAATTCGCCGAAAGACACGGCGTTACCACGGGTAGCCTTACCCGTGTTGCGGCCTTTCTGCTCCTTGCGGTATTTTCTGCGCTTAGGTTGCAGCATCGTTATTCTCCACTCTTCGCATCTGCGCCAGGCGCAGCGCGGCGACCGGCACCGGCACCGCCGCGGCGGTTGCCACCCGGACGGCCTTCGCCTTCACGGCGGCGGCCTTCCGGACGACCCGGGCGACGACGACGGTCGTCCTGCGGCTCTTCCACCACCGGCGCGTCATTGCGGCCGAGGTGATCCCCCTTGTAGACCCACACCTTGACACCGATGATGCCGTAGGTGGTTTCTGCTTCGGAGAAGCCGTAGTCGATGTCGGCGCGCAGGGTGTGCAGGGGCACACGGCCTTCGCGGTACCACTCGGTACGGGCGATTTCGATACCGTTCAGACGGCCGGCGCTCATGATCTTGATACCCTGGGCGCCCAGGCGCATCGCGTTCTGCATGGCGCGCTTCATGGCGCGGCGGAACATGATGCGGCGCTCGAGCTGCTGGGTGATCGAGTCGGCGATCAGCTGAGCATCGGTTTCCGGCTTGCGGATTTCCTCGATGTTCACGTGCACGGGCACGCCCATGCGACGCTGCAGTTCGGCCTTCAGCAGTTCGATGTCCTCACCCTTCTTGCCGATCACCACGCCCGGACGCGAGCTGTAAATGGTGATGCGGGCATTGCGGGCGGGGCGCTCGATGACGACGCGGCCAACCGATGCGTTCTTCAGCTTCTTCTTCAGGAAGTCGCGAACTTCGATGTCTTCCTTCAGCATGCCGGCGAACTTCGTGTTGCTGGCGTACCAGCGCGAAGCCCAATTACGGCTGACAGCCAGACGGAAGCCAGTCGGATGAATCTTCTGTCCCATCGTGACTCCTTAGTTGCCGAGCGTCACAGTGATGTGACAGGTTTGTTTCTCGATGCGGTTGCCGCGGCCCTTCGCCCGTGCGGTGAAGCGCTTGAGCGAGGTCGCCTTGTCGACGTAGATCGATTTGACCTTGAGTTCGTCGATGTCGGCGCCTTCGTTGTGCTCAGCGTTGGCGATGGCCGATTCGACCACCTTCTTCACGATCCCGGCAGCCTTTTTCGGGCTGAACGTCAGGACATTGAGCGCGCGCTCGATCGGCAGACCACGGATCTGGTCAGCGACCAGGCGCGTCTTCTGGGCGGAGATGCGGGCACCGCGATGAATCGCTTTCACTTCCATGATGGCACCTTACCTCTTCGCTTTCTTGTCAGCCGCGTGGCCCTTGAACGTGCGGGTGATCGCAAATTCGCCGAGCTTGTGGCCAACCATGTTTTCCGTCACGTACACCGGCACGTGTTGACGGCCGTTGTGAACGGCGATCGTCAGGCCGATGAACTCCGGCAGAATGGTCGAGCGGCGCGACCACGTCTTGATGGGCTTCTTGTCCTTGCCGCTCGTTGCAACTTCCACCTTCTTCAGCAGGTGGGCGTCGCAGAACGGACCCTTTTTAGCGGAACGAGTCATATCTTTAGCTCCTACCTACCGATTAACGCTTGTGGCGCTTCTGGACGATCATGCTGTCCGTGCGCTTGTTGCTGCGGGTGCGGTAGCCCTTGGTCGGGGTACCCCACGGCGACACCGGATCGCGGCCAGCAGCGGTCTTGCCCTCGCCACCACCGTGCGGGTGGTCGACCGGGTTCATCACCACGCCGCGGACCGTCGGGCGGATACCGCGCCAGCGGGTCGCACCGGCCTTGCCGATGACGCGCAGGCTGTGCTCTTCGTTGCCCACTTCACCAACAGTGGCGCGGCACTCGATGTGCACGCGGCGCACTTCGCCGGAGCGCAGGCGAACCTGGGCGTACAGGCCTTCACGGGCCAGCAGCACGGCGGAACCGCCAGCAGCGCGGGCGATCTGGGCGCCCTTGCCCGGCAGCATTTCCACGTTGTTGATCGTGGTACCGACCGGAATGTTGCGGATCGGCAGGTTGTTACCGGCCTTGATCGGCGCTTCCGAGCCGTTCAGCAGCTGCTGACCGGCAACCATGCCCTTGGTGGCGATGATGTAGCGGCGCTCGCCGTCGGCGAACACGACCAGCGCGATATTGGCGCTGCGGTTCGGATCGTATTCCAGGCGCTCGACCTTGGCGGGGATGCCGTCCTTGTCGTTGCGCTTGAAGTCGACCACGCGGTAGTGGTGCTTATGACCACCGCCCTTGTGGCGGGTGGTGATATGACCATTGTTGTTACGGCCCGACTTCTGGAATTGCTTTTCCAGCAGCGGCGCGTACGGGGTGCCCTTGTGAAGGTCCTTGTTGACCACCTTCACCATCGAGCGACGACCCGGGGAAGTCGGCTTGGTCTTGACGAGTGCCATGATTACTTGGCCTCCGCTTCAAAATTGATTTCCTGACCCGGCTTCAGCGACACGTAAGCTTTCTTCACGTGGTTGCGACGGCCCATGAAACGGCCGAAGCGCTTCTGCTTGCCCTTCTGGTTCAGGATCTGAACGGACTGCACCTCGACCTTGAACAGCAGTTCGACGGCGGCCTTCACTTCTGCCTTGTTGGCATCGCGAGCCACTTCGAACACGACTTGTTCATTCTTGTCGGCGACCAGGGTTGCCTTTTCGGAAACCACCGGCGCGAGCAGCACCTGCATCAAACGATGATCGTTCTTGGCTACTTGCGTCATTTCAGCAACTCCTCGATCTGCGCGACGGCTGCCTTGGTCACCAGCACCTTCTTGTAGTGCACGAGCGACAGCGGATCAGCCTGGCGCGGCTCGACAACTGCCACGTGCGGCAGGTTGCGCGAAGCCAGGTAGAGGTTTTCGTCGAGGCTGTCGGTGATGATCAGCACCGAGTCCAGGCCCATGGCCTTGAACTTGTCGGCCAAGAGCTTGGTCTTGGGCGCGTCGACAGTGAAACCGTCCACCACGTTGATACGACCTTCACGTGCGAGCTGCGAGTAAATCGAGCGCATGCCGGCACGGAACATCTTCTTGTTGACCTTCTGGCTGAAGTTCTCTTCCGGCGAATTCGGGAAGATACGGCCACCCCCGCGCCACAGCGGCGACGAGGACATACCGGCACGAGCACGGCCCGTACCCTTCTGGCGCCACGGCTTCTTGGTCGTGTGCTTGACCTCTTCACGATCCTTCTGCTTACGGTTACCGCTGCGAGCGTTGGCCTGGTAAGCGACGACGATCTGGTGAACGAGGGCTTCGTTGTAGTCACGGCCGAACACTTCGGGCGAGGCTGCGACGCCTGCACCGACTTGGCCATTGTCCTGGAGGAGCTTGAGTTCCATTACATGCGCTCCTTAAGCTTTGGCTTTGGCCTTGACGGCCGGGGTAACGATGACCTTGCCGTTCTTGGAGCCAGGGATGGCGCCCTTGACCAGCAGCAGCTTGCGCTCTGCGTCGATCTTGGCGATCTCCAGGTTCTGCACGGTGCGGGTGACATCGCCCAGGTGACCGGTCATGCGCTTGCCCGGGAACACGCGGCCCGGATCCTGCGCCATACCGATCGAGCCCGGCACGTTGTGCGAGCGCGAGTTACCGTGGGTGGCACGGCCGGAGGCGAAGTGGTAGCGCTTGATGGTACCGGCGTAGCCCTTACCGATGGTCACGCCCTGCACGTCGATCTTCTGACCGACTTCGAACAGATCGACCGACAGCGAACCGCCAGCTTGCAGTTCGGCAGCCTTGGCTGCGTCGATACGGAATTCGCGGATGATTTCGCCGGCTTCCACGCCGGCTTTGGCGAGGTGACCCGCCAGCGGCTTGGTAACGCGGCTTGCGCGTCGTGCGCCGAAGGTGACTTGAACCGCGGTGTAACCGTCGGTCTCGTCCGTCTTGATTTGCGTCACGCGGTTGTCGCCGACCTCGACCACGGTCACGGGAATCGCTTCACCGTCGTCCGTGAAAATACGGGTCATGCCAACCTTGCGACCTACAAGGCCAAGGCTCATGGTTTGCTCCATTCCCAGCTGCGATTGGCCGGGGCTGATTGATACACGAAAACTGTGCTTGCGCTTGTGCGCCGATGGGCTGCGCTAAAGAAGACTGCGCCCGGCCAAAACGGCCAACCCACTACCCGGAGACACGGGTAGCCTTACACTATAACCCTTCCCCGAGGAAAGGGCAATAAGCAATTGCGATTCGCCAGCGGGTGTTGTAGGCAGGATTCAGGCAGATGTGCGCAAAAGCTGGCACGAAGGCGGCGCGGTCGCTGGGGAGTGCCGCCTCCGGCACGGGAGACTCAGGCCGCGACGCGCACGAAGCCGCCGCCATAGAAGACCAGCGGCTCGCCCTCGTGCGCCGCGATGGATTCGACCGCGCCCACGATCAGCAGGTGGTCGCCCACCGGATCAGCCCGCTCGACGCGGCAGGCCAGTGTGGCGAGCGCCTCGTCCAGGTAGGGAACGCCCTGAGGGCAGCGGGTGTGGCGCACGCCGGCGAACTTGTCCGCGGCGGGGGTGGCAAAGCGGCGCGCCAGGTCGCCATGGCCGGCGCGCAGGATGCTGACGCCGAACGGTCGGCCCGGCTCGAACAGCCCGGCGTTGGGCGAGTGCGATGCCAGGCTCCACAGGATCAGCGGCGGCGCCAGCGACAGCGACGCAAACGAGTTGACGGTGATGCCGACCGGACGCCGTTGCGCCGTGCAGGCACCGATGACCGCCACGCCGGTCGCGTAGCGACCGCAAACCCGGCGCAATTCGCGCGGATCGAGCGAGGGGGCGGCATGGCTGGTGGTGTCCATGTCAGGCGGCCCGGGGCAGGTAGTGGTCGATCAGCTGGTGGCAGGCCTGCGGATCCAGCCACCACGGGAAGTAGTCAGGCGGATTGTCGAAGCCATTGGCGATGCGCGCGGCCAGCGCCGGCGATTGCCCCGCCGCGCCCAGCAGCGCCAGGATATGGGGCGGCGGCGGAGTCAGCAGCGAGTTGGTCCAGGCCACCACATCGCCGGCGTAATGCCAGTAGCTGGCGAAAGTCTGCTCCATCCAGTCACGGTCGAACGGCCGCTCGCCATGGGCGAGGATCGCGTCGAGGTAGACCTTGCAGCATTTGGCGGCGTTGTTCGAACCTTGCCCGGTAATCGGATCGTTGACCACCACGGCATCGGCCATGCCGAATACCAGCCGCCCCGACGGCAGCGTCAGCACCGGCTTGCGCACCGTCGGTGCGAAGCGGCCTGACAGGATGCCGTTGTCGTCGGTCAGCGCCACGTGCTCGCAGCGCTCGGCTTCCCAGGGCGCATAGGTGCGCAGGATGCGCAGGCTTTCCGCGAGGTGCTGGTCTGGCGTGCGCGCCTCGGCCCAGCGGTCCATCGGGCCGCCAGGGATGCCCTCGAACACCATGATCTCGCACGGCCCCGACAGCGTCAGCGCGGGAAATACGAAGTACTCGCCCACGCCCGGGATCAGGTTGAAGCAAACCCGCGAGAACGGCTCGCGCGGCAGCATGCCGGTCACATAGGTCAGGGCCAGCGCGCGTTGCGGCTTGTCGAACGGGCTGCGCTGGGCATCGCGCTCGAAGCGGCTGACGATCTCGCCCTTGCCGGCGGCCAGCAGCACCAGGTCATGCTCGCGCGTCAGGTCCTCCAGCTCGTCGATGCCGACATCGACGATGCGCAGGTCGCCGCCGCGCGCCACGAAGGCCTCCATCCACGCCGGCATCTTCAGGCGCTGGTCGACCGCCTGCGCCGGCCGGTCCAGCGGCGCGGCCCAGTCGATGACCTTCGCGCCGGGCTGCTCGGGATGCGGCACGGCCAGGCCGATGCCCTCGACCGGCGGGCAGGTGTCTTCCCACCAGTTCAGCCCGAGTTCGCGCTCGGTCTGCAGCGCGCGGTTGAACATGCACTGGCTCGACATGACCTTGCCGGCCCGGACCTGCTCGGGCGTGCGGTTGGACAGCAGCGTGACCTGGTAGCCCGCCGCCTGCAACCCGAGGGCCATTTGCAGGCCGGACTGGCCGGCCCCGACGATGGCGATGCGTTGGCGCATGATGTTGTCTCCTGGTTTGGATGCGGGATGGGTTCAGCCGGCCAGCTTGCCGATGGCCGGAACGTTCTGCTCCGGGCCCATGGCGCTGTAGCCGCCGTCAACGGCGTAATCCGCGCCGGTGACGAAGCTGGCATGGTCGGAGCACAGGAACAGCGCTACCTGCGCGACCTCGCCGGGCTCGCCCACGCGGCCCAGCAGGTGGAACGGCGCGGCGACGGCATCGGTCCGGGCACGGTTGCCGCCGCTGACCTCGTCCATCAGCCGGCACCAGGTCCAGCCGGGCGACACCGAATTCACGCGGATGCGGTCCGGCGCCAGATCCATCGCCATGTTGCGCGTCAGCTGCGCGATGGCCGCCTTCGATACCGGATAGAGCCAGCGCCCGGTCTGCGCCACCTTGGACGAGATGCTGGTGAAATTGACGATGGCGCCGCCGCCGCGCGCGCGCATCAGCGGCTGCACCGCCTGCGCCAGCATCACGCCGGAGACCACATTGACGTCGAGCGCCGCCAGCCAGTCGGCACGGCTGGAGCGAAAGCCGTCGTCGAGATAGGTGCAGGCCAGGTTGACCAGGCAATCGACGCCGCCAAAGCGCTGCGCTACCTGGCTCACCGCATCGCGCACCTGCTCGTCCCGCGTGATGTCCGCCGCGATGAACAGCGCGTCCTTGCCCAGATCCGCGGCAACGCGCTCGCCATTGGCGGCGTCGATATCGAAGATCGCCACGCGCGCGCCGGCCTCGACGAAAGCCCGCGCCACGCCTGCGCCAATCAGCGTGGCGCCGCCGGTGACGATGGCCACCTTGTCCTGCAATCCCTTCATGGTTGTCTCCTCGTTGGTCACCGGTGTCCGTCCGGACAGGCCTCTGTGGGCCCGCTCCGGTGTATGCCGCCTGGCTTACTTGCCTTCGCTCTGCGGCCAGCGCGCCATCAGCGTGTTCGACGGCAGGGTCTCGTCCAGCAGCTTGCGCGCGGTCTCAACCCCTGCCACCGGCAAGCCTGCCGGATCCAGCTTGCCGATCTGCACCAGCACGCTGGCCTGGTCCCAGTAGATGTGTTCGTGATAAAGCTTGTCGCCGCGGAACTTGACGATGGCAATCAGCGGAATCTCCACGCGCTTGCCGGTCGGCGGCACGCCGGGCAGCATCCAGTCGATTTCGCAGGTATGGGTGAAGCAGAACAGCAGCTCGTCGACGATCTGCGTGGCGCCGACCGTGCGCGACAGCGGAATCAGCGTCGTGTCCGGCGGATTGCTGTGCACGAAGTGGTGCTGGTAGAAGCGACGCAGCTGCGCGTGGCCGACACCGCCGGTCATGGTCGGGATATGGTTCACGTAAGGCTGCGCCACCATCGTCGCCATGGTCGCATCGACATCGCGGGTGGCGAATTCATATTCGCAGTGCTTGTCCCACAGCGCCGAAAAGTCGTAGTGCGGCCCCATCTCGCGCCGCAGCGCGGCGATCGCGCGCTGATGCGCCATCAGTGCCGAGGGCTTGTCGAAGTGCTCGCCGCCGGCACGCGCGAAGGCGTGATCGACGCCGGGGTAGACATAGACCTCGATGTTGTCGCGGCCGGCCAGGGCTTCGCGAATCGCCGCCTGCGCCTGCGGCGGGCAGAAGCCGTCCTTTTCGGCGATATGCAGCACGAGGCGGCCGCGCACGTTGCCGGCTTCCTCCAGGGCATGCTCGATGCCGACGCCGTAGTACGCCACCGCGCAGGCCACGTCGGGCAGGCGGCAGGCCGCCAGGTAGGCCAGCTTGCCGCCCAGGCAGAAGCCCAGCACGCCGGTCTGCCCGGCGCATTCGGGCCGCGCACGCAACGTTTCCAACGCAGCGCCCACATCCTGCACGCCCTTCGCTTCGTCGAATTGCTGATAGAGGCCGAGCGCGCGCTGGAAGTCCTCGCCGCGATCGGTCAGTTCGATGCCGGGCGCGAGGCGCCAGAACAGGTCGGGAACCAGCACCGTGTAACCCTCTTCAGCGTAATAGTCGGCGACCTGCCGCATGGTGGCATTGACGCCGAAGATCTCCTGGCACAGCACGATGCCGGGGCCCTTGCCTGCCGCCGGGGTAGCGAGATAGCCGCTGAAACTGCCTTCGGGGGTCTGGATCTGGATGGTCTGGCCCATGGCCTGCGCTCCTTGTCGTTCTCTGTTGGCTGACAGCTGGTGAAGGGTTGCGCTGCCGTGCTGGATCCCATGATGGTGGCTCCGCACCGCAGCAAACTAGCCGCTGGCTGCAGCGGCTATCCGATTAGTGCAGGAAAGTCAGGCTTCGGTCAACGCAAGGCCGGGGTCGCGCGGATCGATCCGCTATAGTGGTTGCGTGGACCATGCTGCGCGCATGGCGCCCCGGCCCGCCGCCGTGGACGCCAGCCAGCGCCGCGGCCACGCCAGAGGAGCGAGACCATGATGCAGCTGCCCCCGACTGCCCGCGCGCCGGCACCGCTGGCGCATGCCCTGCTGCACGATGCCGGGCGGCAGGTGTTCGCCTCGACCGACCTCGGGCAGACGCGCGCGGCCGTGGGCAAGGTCTTCAAGCCTCACCGGCTCGATATCCGCGGGACCAGCCTGTCGGCCCGCATGCATCACGCCCCGCTGGGGGCGGTGTCGCTGAACCGGCTCGCCTACGGGGCCGATGTCACGATCGACCCGGGCCCGCTCGGCGACTTCCTGCTGGTGCAGATGCCGCTCAGCGGCCACGCCGAAATCCGTTGCGGCGCGCAGCAGATCGTGTCGACACCGGAGTGCGCGTCCGTGCTGACGCCCAGCGATCCGCTGCTGATGCGCTGGAGCGCGGACAACGACCAGCTGATCGTGCGCGTCGAGCGCAACGCGCTGGAGCGCGTGTGCGCCGCCTATCTCGGCCATCGCCCGGCCCTGCCGCTGCGCTTCCAGCTCGGCATGGCCTGGCGCAGCGCCGGCTGGTATGCATTGATGGAGTATCTGGTGCAGATGCTGTCGGCGGCGCCGGCAACGGCACGCCATCCGCTGACGGCGTGCCAGCTCGAGCAGCTGGTGATCGGCGCGCTGCTGACACTGCAGCCGCACAGCCTGTCGGAGGCGCTGCAGCGGCACGGCAAGCCGCTGGCGCCGCGCCATGTGAAAGTGGTCGAGGAGTATATCCACGCCCATGCCGCCGCCGCGCTGACGCCGGCGCTGCTGGCGGAAATCGCGGGGGTCAGCCTGCGCAGCCTGTATGCGGGATTCCGCGAGCATCGCGGGCTGAGCCCGATGGCCTACCTGCGCACGATCCGGCTGGACCGGGTACGGCACGATCTGCTCAACGATGCGGCGCTGTCGTCGGTGACCGGCGCCGCGCTGCGCTGGGGCTTTACCCACCTGGGGCGCTTCAGCGCCGAATACCGGCGCGCGTTCGGCGAGTGTCCGGCGGAGACGCTGCGCCGGCGCGGCAGCGTGTAGTTGCGGGCGCTGCCGTGCGGCGCGCCACCAAACAAAAACGGCGAACCGAGGTTCGCCGTTTTGCTGCATCAAGCCGCGCATGCGGCCCGAAACATCGTTACACCTTGATCTCGACGTCCACGCCGGCCGGCAGGTCGAGCTTCATCAGCGCGTCAACCGTCTTGTCGGTCGGGTCGACGATGTCCATCAGGCGCTGGTGAGTGCGGATCTCGAACTGATCGCGGCTGGTCTTGTTGACGTGCGGCGAACGCAGGATGTCGAAGCGCTGGATGCGGGTCGGCAGGGGCACCGGGCCCTTGACGATCGCGCCGGTACGCTTGGCGGTATCCACGATCTCGGCGGCCGACTGGTCGATCAGGCGATAGTCGAAAGCCTTCAGGCGGATACGGATCTTCTGGTTCTGCATGATATTTCCTTAAAAGAGCGATTGGGCAAGCTGCCCGTTGAATGGGGACATGCCCGCGGGCATGTCCCAGGAAGTGCTTAGTCGAGGATCTTTGCCACGACGCCGGCGCCGACGGTACGGCCACCTTCGCGGATAGCGAAGCGCAGGCCTTCTTCCATGGCGATCGGGGCGATCAGCTTGACGGTGATCGACACGTTGTCACCCGGCATGACCATTTCCTTGTCCTTCGGCAGCTCGATCGAGCCGGTCACGTCGGTGGTACGGAAGTAGAACTGCGGGCGGTAGTTGTTGAAGAACGGGGTGTGACGGCCGCCTTCGTCCTTCGACAGGATGTACACCTCGCCGGTGAAGTGGGTGTGCGGCTTGATCGAACCCGGCTTGCACAGCACCTGGCCGCGCTCGACGTCTTCACGCTTGGTGCCGCGCAGCAGCAGACCGACGTTGTCGCCAGCCTGGCCCTGGTCCAGCAGCTTGCGGAACATTTCCACGCCGGTGCAGGTGGTCTTCACGGTCGGCTTGATACCGACGATTTCGATTTCCTCGCCGACCTTGATCACGCCGCGCTCGATACGGCCGGTCACCACGGTGCCGCGACCCGAGATCGAGAACACGTCTTCCACCGGCATCAGGAAGGTACCGTCAACGGCACGCTCCGGCGTCGGGATGTAGGTGTCCAGCGCGTCGGCCAGGCGCATGATGGCTTCTTCGCCCAGGTCGCCCTTGTCGCCTTCCAGCGCCAGCTTGGCCGAACCCTTGATGATCGGGGTGTCGTCGCCGGGGAACTCGTACTTGCTCAGCAGCTCGCGAACTTCCATCTCGACCAGCTCGAGCAGTTCGGCGTCGTCCACCATGTCGCACTTGTTCAGGAACACGATGATGTACGGCACGCCAACCTGACGGGCCAGCAGGATGTGCTCGCGGGTCTGCGGCATCGGGCCGTCAGCGGCCGAGCACACCAGGATCGCGCCGTCCATCTGGGCGGCACCCGTGATCATGTTCTTCACGTAGTCGGCGTGGCCCGGGCAGTCAACGTGCGCGTAGTGGCGGTTGGCCGTCTCGTACTCGACGTGCGCGGTGTTGATGGTAATGCCGCGTGCCTTTTCTTCCGGCGCTGCGTCGATTTCGTCGTACTTCTTGGCGGCACCGCCGAACTTCGAAGCCAGCACCGTGGCGATCGCTGCGGTCAGCGTGGTCTTGCCGTGGTCAACGTGACCAATCGTACCAACGTTCACGTGCGGCTTGGTCCGCTCGAACTTTTCCTTTGCCATTTTTTTCAGCTCCTAATGGAATGCAGTCTTGTCGATTCATCACGCCGCCGCGCCCGGGTGGGTCGCGGCGGCATACAGCTTATTTACTTGCCCTTGGCCGCCATCACTGCTTCGGCGATGTTCTTCGGCGCCTCGGCGTAGTGCTTGAATTCCATGGTGTACGTGGCGCGGCCTTGCGTGGCCGAGCGCAGCGCGGTCGAATAACCGAACATTTCCGACAGCGGGACTTCGGCCTTGATGATCTTGCCGCCGCCAACCATGTCGTCCATGCCCTGCACGATGCCGCGGCGGGACGACAGGTCGCCCATCACGGTACCGGTGTAGTCTTCCGGCGTTTCCACTTCCACGGCCATCATCGGCTCGAGCAGAACCGGGCTGGCCTTGCGCATGGCTTCCTTGAAAGCCATCGAGCCGGCCATGCGGAACGCGTTTTCGTTCGAGTCCACGTCGTGGTACGAACCGAACGTCAGCGTGACCTTCACGTCCACCACCGGGAAGCCAGCGAGGATACCGTTCGGCAGCGTGTCGACGATACCCTTTTCGACCGCCGGGATGTATTCGCGAGGAATCACACCGCCCTTGATGGCGTCGATGAACTCGAAGCCCTTGCCCGGCTCTTGCGGTTCCAGCGTGATCACGGCGTGACCATACTGGCCGCGGCCGCCCGACTGCTTGACGAACTTGCCTTCGACGTCCTCGGCCTTCTTGCGAATGGTTTCGCGGTAGGCCACCTGCGGCGCGCCGATGTTGGCTTCCACGCCGAATTCGCGCTTCATGCGGTCGACCAGAATTTCGAGGTGGAGCTCGCCCATGCCCGAAATGATGGTCTGGCCCGATTCTTCATCGGTACGCACGCGGAACGACGGATCTTCGGCGGCCAGGCGGTTCAGGGCGATGCCCATCTTTTCCTGGTCGGCCTTGGTCTTCGGCTCGACAGCCTGCGAGATCACCGGCTCCGGGAACACCATGCGCTCGAGCACGATCGGGGCAGCCGGATCGCACAGCGTATCGCCCGTGGTGGCGTCCTTCAGGCCCACCGCGGCGGCGATGTCGCCGGCCAGCACTTCCTTGATTTCTTCGCGCTGGTTGGCGTGCATCTGCAGAATACGGCCCAGACGCTCCTTCTTCTGCTTCACCGGGTTGTACACGGTGTCGCCCGAATTGATCTTGCCCGAGTAGACGCGGAAGAAGATCAGCTGGCCGACGAACGGGTCGGTCATGATCTTGAACGCCAGCGCCGAGAACTTCTCGTTGTCGTCGGCCTTGCGCTCGAGCTTCTTCTCGTCGTCGCTTTCGTCCACGCCCTTGACCGGCGGAATATCGACCGGCGACGGCAGGAAGTCGATCACGGCGTCGAGCATGCGCTGCACGCCCTTGTTCTTGAACGCGGTGCCGCACAGCATCGGCTGGATTTCGCAGGCGATGGTACGGTCACGCAGCGCCTTGACGATCTCGGCGCGGGTCAGCTCTTCGCCGCCCAGGTACTTTTCCATCAGCTCTTCGCTGGCTTCGGCGGCCGACTCGACCATCTTCTCGCGCCATTCGTCAGCGGTGGCTTGCAGCTCGGCCGGGATGTCCTTGTACTCGAACTTCACGCCCTGGCTGGCTTCGTCCCAGATGATCGCCTTCATTTCCAGCAGGTCGATCACGCCCTGGAAGCCGTCTTCCGCGCCGATCGGCACCACGACGGGCACCGGGTTGGCCTTCAGGCGGGTCTTCAGCTGGTCGTAGACCTTGAAGAAGTTCGCGCCGGTACGGTCCATCTTGTTGACGAACGCCAGACGCGGCACGCCGTACTTGTTGGCCTGACGCCACACGGTTTCGGACTGCGGCTGCACGCCACCCACTGCGCAGTAGACCATGCAGGCGCCGTCCAGCACGCGCATGGAACGCTCCACCTCGATGGTGAAGTCCACGTGGCCCGGGGTGTCGATGATGTTGAAGCGGTGCTCGGGGTAGTTGCCGGCCATGCCCTTCCAGAAGGCGGTGGTCGCAGCGGAGGTGATGGTGATGCCACGCTCCTGTTCCTGCTCCATCCAGTCCATGGTGGCGGCGCCGTCGTGCACTTCACCGATCTTGTGGTTCACACCGGTGTAGAACAGGATGCGCTCGGTCGTGGTGGTTTTACCCGCGTCAATGTGAGCCGAAATACCGATGTTGCGGTAACGCTCGATGGGAGTCTTACGAGCCACTTTAATCCTCTATTCGTCCGTGAGGCGCTGGCATCTCATGGCCAGCGCCCCTAACACAAACGGGCGAGATGTGTAAAAACACAGCCCGCCCGGCAACCAACAATGTTTTCGCTCGCTTTAGAAGCGGAAGTGCGAGAACGCCTTGTTGGCTTCGGCCATGCGGTGCACTTCGTCGCGCTTCTTCATCGCGCCACCACGGCCTTCAGCAGCTTCCAGCAGCTCACCTGCCAGGCGCAGCGCCATCGACTTCTCGCTGCGTTTCTTCGCGGCCTCACGCAGCCAGCGCATCGCCAATGCCAAACGACGCGACGGACGGACTTCGACCGGAACCTGATAGTTGGCGCCGCCCACGCGACGGCTCTTCACTTCCACCACCGGCTTCACGTTGTTGATGGCAACGGAGAACACTTCGATGGGGGCCTTGCCTGCCTTCTTTTCGATCTGGTCGAACGCGCCGTACACGATGCGTTCGGCAACCGACTTCTTGCCATCCAGCATCAGCACGTTCATGAACTTGGCAACTTCAACGTTGCCGAACTTCGGATCAGGCAGAACGTCCCGCTTCGGGACTTCACGACGACGTGGCATCTTCTTTCCTTTAGATTCAGTTGAGAGCGCGGTCAAAGTTTCCCGCTCTCCGGCCACCAACTAGCTTGCATGCAGAGACAGCAAATTCGCCGGGTGACCACTTACTCGACGGCACGGTTGCCAAAAAGGCGCTCCGTTGTACCGCCGCCTGGTGACAGCACCATGACTCGCGCCACAGGCTATCGACTGTTGCTTCGGGCCTTGCGGGCCCAGGCTGCCAAAACTTAAGCTGCCTTCGGACGCTTCGCGCCGTACTTCGAACGGGCCTGCTTGCGGTCCTTCACGCCTTGCAGGTCCAGCGAACCACGGACGATGTGGTAACGCACACCCGGCAGATCCTTCACACGGCCGCCGCGGATCAGCACGACCGAGTGTTCCTGCAGGTTGTGGCCTTCACCGCCGATGTACGAAATGACTTCGAAACCGTTGGTCAGGCGCACCTTGGCGACCTTACGCAGTGCCGAGTTCGGCTTCTTCGGCGTCGTGGTGTACACGCGGGTGCACACGCCACGGCGCTGGGGGCAGTTCTCAAGCGCCGGGCTCTTGCTCTTGACGACTTCCGAGACGCGCGGCTTGCGAACCAGTTGGTTGATAGTTGGCATTGTTCAATCCAGCTTGGTTTTACGAAAAACGCCCCTCGTGCCGGCATGCGCCAGGCGGGAGAGGCAACTACGGGTTTTGGGCGGGAGAGGTGAGCGGGCGCTCTGGAGACGGGACTGTGCGGTAACAGCATGCCAAAGAGCGCGAGCCGGCACCCGGATCCCGCGTCTGCCGCCACCCGTCCATGGAAACCCAGTCCGGTAGGCTTGCCGGCAGCGACCTGAGGGCCACTTATCCGACGGGCGAGCGAAATCCAAAGCCAAAAACTCGAATCTGGCATCCTAGCAGCGGAATCGTATACCGTCAAGCCGTATACCCGACTGGAACGGGGTGGCGCCCCGGCCGGATCAGACCGTGCGCAGCGCTGCCAGGATCGACTGCCCGTAGCGCTCCAGCTTGGAAGCGCCAATGCCGGGGATGCCCTGCATGGCGGACAGCGAGTCCGGCGCGGTCCGGGCCAGTTCCGCCAGGGTGGCGTCGTGAAAGATGACATAGGCCGGCACGCCATGCTCGCGCGCGGCCTCGGTGCGCCAGCGACGCAGCGCCTCCCAGTTGGCCAGCGTATCGGCGTCCATGTCGGCGGTATGGTCGATGCGCGTGCCGCGTGCCGCGCGCTCGCCGGACTTGCCCGGCCTGGCAGCCTGGCGCCGCAGGATGATCTGGCGCTCGCCCTTGAGCACCTCACGCGCGCGTTCACCCAGCAGCAGCGCGCCGTGGCCGCCGTGGTCGATCATCAGCAAACCCTGGGCGATCAACTGGCGGAAAACGGTGTGCCACTCATGCACCGAACGGTCCTTGCCGATGCCGAAGGTCGAGACCTTGTCATGGCCCCATTGCTTGATCTTCTCCGAGGCATTGCCGCGCAGCACGTCGATCAGATGGGTCGCGCCGAAGTGAACGCGGCTGGCCTGCGCGGTGCGGTACACGCACGACAGCGCCATCTGCGCCTCGCGCGTGCCGTCCCAGGTGGCCGGCGGCTCCAGGCAGGTATCGCAGTTGCCGCAGGGCTCGCTGGCTTCATTGAAGTACGCGAGGATGCGCTGGCGCCGGCAGCCGGCGGTTTCGCACAAACCCAGCAGCGCATCGAGCTTGGACGACGACACGCGCTTGAAGGCCTCGTCCGCCTCGGATTCGTCGATCATGCGCTTCTGCTGCACCACGTCGCCCAGGCCGTAGGCCATCCAGGCATTGGCGGGCAGCCCGTCGCGGCCGGCGCGGCCGGTTTCCTGGTAATAGCCCTCCATGCTCTTGGGCAGGTCCAGGTGGGCGACAAAGCGCACGTCGGGCTTGTCGATGCCCATGCCGAAGGCGATCGTCGCCACCATCACCAGACCCTCCTCTTCGCGGAAGCGCGCCTGGTGGTGCTGCCGCACCTGGGCGTCCATGCCGGCATGGTAGGCGAGCGCGTTGATGCCCTGGCCGCTCAGCCACTGCGCGGTGTCCTCGACCTTCTTGCGCGACAGGCAATAGACAATGCCGCTGTCGTGGGTGCCGTCGGCCGCGGTATGTTCGGCCTTGATAAAGGCCAGCAGCTGCTGGCGCGCATTGTCCTTCTCGACGATGCGGTAGCGGATGTTGGGCCGGTCGAAGCTGGAGATGAAGATGCGCGCATCGTGCAGTGCCAGCCGCTCGACGATCTCGTCGCGCGTCAGCGCGTCGGCGGTCGCGGTCAGCGCGATGCGCGGCACGTACGGGAAGCGCTCGTGCAGCACCGACAGCTGGATGTACTCGGGCCGAAAGTCATGGCCCCATTGCGACACGCAGTGGGCTTCGTCGATGGCGAACAGGCCGACGCGGGTGCGCTCCAGCAGGTCAAGGAAGCGCGGCGTCATCAGCCGTTCCGGCGCCACGTAGAGGATCTCGATGCGCCCGGCCAGCAGGTCGCGCTCGACCGCCGAGGCCTCGGCGCCGGTCAGCGTCGAGTTGAGCACCGCGGCGCGCACGCCGGCCTCGGTCAGCGCCGCGACCTGGTCCTGCATCAGCGCGATCAGCGGCGACACCACGATGCCCACGCCATCGCCGGCGCGCTGGCGCAGCAGCGCCGGGATCTGGTAGCACAGCGACTTGCCGCCGCCGGTCGGCATCAGCACCAGGCAGTCGCCGCCGGTCGCGACGTGATCGATGATCTCGGCCTGGCGCCCGCGGAAGGCGTGGTAGCCGAAGACATCCTTGAGGATCGCCAGTGCTTGCGACATGGACAACGGAATTGCTGAAGCCGGAAAAGCCGTAACCATACCACTAAGGGACCCCGCTTCCGCGACCGCAGCGCAAACTCTCCGACGTTTCTCACGAAAGCAATCGCCGCGTGCAGACGAAAAAAAGCCCGGCTGGATCAGCCGGGCTTTCGGGCCGCCTTGCGGCGGCAAACAGCTTACTGCGATCAGACGTTGTCGCCTTCGCCTTCGGTCGTCGCCTGCACCACCGGCGGCTCGATGAAGAGCGACTGCTCTTCTTCGGCGATCGCCTGGGCGCGTTCGCGCTCGGAGGCCTCGCGCGCCTTGCGGGCGCGGTGGTAGGCCAGGCCGGTACCGGCCGGGATCAGACGGCCGACGATCACGTTTTCCTTCAGGCCACGCAGGTCGTCGGTCTTGCCCATGATCGCAGCTTCGGTCAGCACGCGCGTGGTTTCCTGGAACGATGCCGCCGAGATGAAGCTGTCGGTCGACAGCGACGCCTTGGTAATACCCAGCAGCAGGTTCTCGTAGGTCGCCGGACGCTTGCCTTCGGCGATCACGCGATCGTTCTCGTCGAGCAGTTCCGAACGCTCCACCTGTTCACCCGGGATGAACTTGGTGTCGCCCACATCGACGATCTGAACACGGCGCAGCATCTGGCGAACGATCACCTCGATGTGCTTGTCGTTGATCTTCACGCCCTGCAGACGGTACACGTCCTGCACTTCGTCGACGATGTAGTGCGCCAGCTCTTCGATGCCCTTCAGGCGCAGGATGTCGTGCGGGTCCGCCGGACCTTCCACGATCATTTCGCCCTTGTTCACCACCTGGCCGTCGTGCACCAGCACCTGCTTTTCCTTCGCGATCAGGAACTCGTGGGCATTGCCGTCCAGGTCGGTGATGACCAGGCGCTGCTTGCCCTTGGTGTCCTTGCCGAACGAAGTCGTGCCGGTGACTTCCGCCAGCACGGCGGCGTCCTTCGGCGAACGTGCTTCGAACAGTTCGGCCACACGCGGCAGACCACCGGTAATGTCGCGGGTCTTCTGCGATTCGGTCGGGATACGCGCGAGCACTTCACCCACGTGCACCTGCTGGCCGTCCTTCACGGTAATCAGCGCGCCGACCTGGAAGCCGATGGTCACGGAGTGGTCCGTGCCCGGGATCTTCACTTCCTGGCCGTTGGCGTCGAGCAGCTTCACCTGCGGGCGGATACCCTTGGTTGCAGCCGTGCGGCGCTTGGCGTCGATTACCACCAGGGTCGACAGGCCCGTCACTTCGTCCATCTGCTTGGCGACGGTCACGCCTTCTTCGACATTCTCGAACTTGATCGTGCCCGAGTACTCCGAAACGATCGGGCGCGTCAGCGCGTCCCAGGTCGCCAGTTGCGTGCCAGCCTTGATCGCCTGGCCGTCCTGCACCAGCAGCGTGGCGCCGTACGGGATCTTGTGGCGCTCGCGCTCGCGGCCGTGGTCGTCGGTGATCAGCGCCTCGCCGGAACGCGAGATCACGATCAGCTCGCCCTTGGCGTTGGTCACGTAGCGCATGGTCGCGGTGAAGCGGACCGTACCGGTCGCCTTCGCTTCCACGCTCGAGGCCACTGCCGCACGCGATGCCGCGCCACCGATGTGGAACGTACGCATGGTCAGCTGCGTGCCCGGCTCACCGATCGACTGCGCGGCAATCACGCCCACCGCTTCGCCCGAGTTCACCAGCACGCCGCGGCCCAGGTCGCGGCCGTAGCACTTGGCGCACAGGCCGTAGCGCGTGTCGCACGACAGCGGGGTGCGGACCTTGACTTCATCCACGCCGATGTTGTCGATCAGCTCGACCAGGTCTTCGTCCAGCAGCGTGCCGGCTTCGATCGCGGTTTCCTGGGTTTCCGGATTCACCACGTCGGCCACGGTCACGCGGCCGAGGATACGGTCGCGCAGGGCTTCGATGACTTCACCGCCTTCGACCAGGGCCTTCATGGCCACGCCGTTGGAGGTGCCGCAATCGTCTTCGACCACGACCAGATCCTGCGTCACGTCGACCAGACGACGGGTCAGGTAACCCGAGTTCGCGGTCTTCAGTGCCGTATCGGCCAGGCCCTTACGGGCGCCGTGGGTCGAGATGAAGTACTGCAGAACGTTCAGGCCTTCACGGAAGTTCGCCGTAATCGGCGTTTCAATGATCGAGCCATCCGGCTTGGCCATCAGGCCACGCATGCCGGCCAGCTGGCGGATCTGCGCGGCGGAACCCCGTGCGCCCGAGTCGGCCATCATGTAGATGGAGTTGAACGACTCTTGCTTCACGGTCTTGCCTTCGCGGTCGACCACGTCCTCGTGCTGCAGCTGCTCCATCATCGCCTTGCCCACCTGGTCGCCGGCGGCGCCCCAGATGTCCACGACGTTGTTGTAGCGTTCCTGGTCGGTCACCAGACCCGACATGTACTGCTTGTCGTATTCCTTCACCTTGGCCGAGGCCTCGGCGATGATCTTTTCCTTCGCCGGCGGCACCAGCATATCGTCGATCGCGATCGAGATACCGGCGCGGGTTGCCAGGCGGAAGCCCGACTGCAGCAGCTTGTCGGCGAAGATCACGGTCTCGCGCAGGCCGCAGCGGCGGAACGCCGTGTTGATCAGGCGCGAGATTTCCTTCTTCTTCAGCGGCTTGTTCAGCACCGAGAACGGCAGGCCCTTGGGCAGGATCTCGGACAGGATCGCGCGGCCGACCGTGGTGGCCTGCAGCGTGACCTTGGGTGCGAAACGGGCGTCGCCTTCGGCGTCCTTGTCGACCAGCTCATACTCGGTGATACGCACGTTCACGCGGGAAGCCAGCTCGACTTCCTTGTTCTCGTAGGCGCGGATCACTTCGCTGATGTCGGCGAAGGTCATGCCCTCGCCCTTGCCGTTGATCTTGTCGCGGGTGGTGTAGTACAGGCCCAGCACCACGTCCTGCGACGGCACGATCGACGGGTCGCCGTTGGCCGGGAACAGCACGTTGTTGGAGGCCAGCATCAGGGTGCGGGCTTCCATCTGCGCTTCCAGCGACAGCGGGACGTGGACAGCCATCTGGTCACCGTCGAAGTCGGCGTTGAATGCCGCGCAGACCAGCGGGTGCAGCTGGATGGCCTTGCCTTCGATCAGCACCGGCTCGAACGCCTGGATGCCCAGGCGGTGCAGCGTCGGCGCACGGTTCAGCATCACCGGGTGCTCGCGGATCACCTCTTCGAGGATGTCCCACACCACCGGGGTCTGGCTTTCGACTTCCTTCTTCGCCGCCTTGATGGTGGTGGCGATGCCCATCGTTTCCAGCTTGTGGAAGATGAACGGCTTGAACAGCTCGAGCGCCATCAGCTTGGGCAGGCCGCACTGGTGCAGCTTCAGCGTCGGGCCCACCACGATGACCGAACGGCCCGAGTAGTCCACGCGCTTGCCCAGCAGGTTCTGACGGAAACGACCGCCCTTGCCCTTGATCATTTCGGCCAGGGACTTCAGCGGACGCTTGTTGGCGCCGGTCATCGCCTTGCCGCGACGGCCGTTGTCCAGCAGCGAGTCAACCGCTTCCTGCAGCATGCGCTTTTCGTTGCGCACGATGATCTCGGGGGCCTTCAGCTCCAGCAGGCGCTTCAGGCGGTTGTTACGGTTGATGACGCGGCGGTACAGGTCGTTCAGGTCCGAGGTCGCGAAGCGGCCGCCGTCCAGCGGCACCAGCGGGCGCAGCTCGGGCGGCAGCACCGGCAGCACCTCGAGGATCATCCACTCGGGCTTGATGCCCGAACGCTGGAAGGCCTCGAGCACCTTCAGGCGCTTGGCGAACTTCTTGATCTTGGCTTCGGAACCGGTGGCCTGCAGCTCGGCGCGGATCTGTTCGATCTGCTTCTCGATGTCGATGCCGCGCAGCAGCTCACGGATGCCCTCGGCACCCATCATGGCGACGAATTCGCCCTCGCCGTACTCGTCGCACTTCGCCAGGTAGTCGTCTTCGGACATGATCTGGCTCTTCTTGAGCGGAGTCATGCCGGGTTCGATCACCACGAATGCTTCGAAGTACAGCACGCGCTCGATGTCGCGCAGCGTCATGTCCAGGACCATGCCCAGGCGCGACGGCAGCGACTTCAGGAACCAGATGTGCGCGGTCGGCGCGGCCAGTTCGATATGGCCCATGCGCTCGCGGCGCACCTTGGCCAGCGTCACTTCAACGCCGCACTTCTCGCAGATCACGCCACGGTGCTTCAGGCGCTTGTACTTGCCGCACAGGCACTCGTAGTCCTTGATCGGGCCAAAGATCTTGGCGCAGAACAGGCCGTCGCGTTCCGGCTTGAACGTACGGTAGTTGATCGTTTCCGGCTTCTTCACTTCGCCGTACGACCACGAACGGATCTTCTCGGGCGAGGCCAGGCCGATCTTGATCGCGTCGAACTGCTCTTCCTGCTGTACCTGCTTAAAGAGATCGAGCAATGCTTTCATTGCAACTCCTTGTTTCGCCACCGTCCCGGAGTCTGTCCGGGTCGATGGCATTCATCCTGTGGGAAATCCTTCGCTGGTGGGTGCCCGCCGTGGCCGGCACCCGCATCGTCTCGATCAGTAGCGATCGAGGTCGATGTCGATACCCAGCGAGCGGATTTCCTTCACCAGCACGTTGAACGATTCCGGCATGCCGGCATCGATCGAGTGCTCGCCCTTGACGATGTTCTCGTACACCTTGGTACGGCCGTTCACGTCATCGGACTTGACCGTCAGCATTTCCTGCAGCACGTACGACGCGCCGTAGGCTTCCAGTGCCCACACTTCCATCTCACCGAAACGCTGGCCACCGAACTGGGCTTTACCGCCCAGCGGCTGCTGCGTCACCAGCGAGTACGGGCCGGTGGAACGCGCGTGCATCTTGTCGTCGACCAGGTGGTGCAGCTTCAGCATGTGCATCACACCCAGCGTGACCGGACGCTCGAACGCTTCGCCGGTGCGGCCGTCGAACAGCGTGACCTGCTGCTTGGAAGCCGTCAGGCCCTTTTCGCGGGCGACGTCGTCCGGGTAGGCCAGGTCCAGCATGCGGCGGATTTCGTCCTCGTGGGCACCGTCGAACACCGGGGTCGCAAACGGCACGCCCTTCTTCAGGTTGTTCGCCAGTTCCAGCACTTCGGCATCGGAGAGGCTGTCCAGGTCTTCCGGCTTGCCGCTCTCGTTGTAGATCTGCGAGAGCAGCGTACGCAGTTCCTGCGCCTTGGCTTGCGCCTTGAGCATGTCGCCGATGCGCTGGCCCAGGCCGCGCGCGGCCCAGCCCAGGTGGGTTTCCAGGATCTGGCCCACGTTCATCCGCGACGGCACGCCCAGCGGGTTCAGCACGATGTCGGCCGGGGTACCGTCCGCCATGTACGGCATGTCCTCGATCGGCACGATCTTCGACACCACACCCTTGTTACCGTGACGGCCGGCCATCTTGTCGCCAGGCTGCAGGCGGCGCTTGACGGCCAGGTAGACCTTGACCATCTTGATCACGCCCGGCGGCAGTTCGTCGCCCTGCGTCAGCTTCTTGCGCTTCTCTTCGAAGGCCAGGTCGAACTCGTGACGCTTCTGCTCGATGGCTTCCTTGACGGCTTCCAGCTGCGCAGCCAGTTCCTCGTCGGCCGGACGGATGTCGAACCAGTGGTACTTGTCGATGTCCGCCAGGTACTCCTTGGTGATCTTGGCACCCTTGGCCAGCTTCTTCGGGCCGCCGTTGACGGTCTTGTCGACCAGCAGGCGCTCCAGACGCTGGAACGCGTCGCCTTCGACGATACGCAGCTGGTCGTTCAGGTCCAGGCGGTAGCGCTTCAGTTCGTCGTCGATGATCGACTGGGCACGCTTGTCGCGCGTCACGCCTTCGCGGGTGAAGACCTGGACGTCGATCACGATGCCGCTCATGCCCGACGGCACGCGCAGCGAGGTGTCCTTCACGTCCGATGCCTTCTCGCCGAAGATCGCGCGCAGCAGCTTCTCTTCCGGCGTCAGCTGGGTCTCGCCCTTCGGCGTGACCTTGCCCACCAGCACGTCGCCGGCTTCGACTTCCGCGCCGATGTAGGTGATGCCCGACTCGTCCAGGCGAGCCAGCTGGGCCTCGGCCAGGTTCGAGATATCGCGCGTGATTTCTTCCGGTCCCAGCTTGGTGTCGCGGGCGACGACCGACAGTTCCTCGATGTGGATCGAGGTATAGCGGTCTTCGGCCACCACACGCTCCGAGATCAGGATCGAATCCTCGAAGTTGTAGCCGTTCCACGGCATGAACGCCACCAGCATGTTCTGGCCCAGTGCCAGTTCGCCCAGGTCGGTCGAGGCGCCGTCGGCGATGACGTCGCCGCGGGCCACGTGGTCGCCCACCTTGACCATCGGACGCTGGTTGATGTTGGTGTTCTGGTTCGAGCGCGTGTACTTGATCAGGTTGTAGATGTCCACGCCGACTTCACCGGCCACGGCTTCGTCGTCGTTCACGCGGATCACGATACGCATCGCGTCGACGTAATCGACCACGCCACCGCGCATGGCCTGCACCGCGGTGCCCGAGTCGACCGCCACGGTACGCTCGATGCCGGTGCCGACCAGCGGCTTGTCCGGACGCAGGCAAGGCACGGCCTGACGCTGCATGTTCGCGCCCATCAGTGCACGGTTCGCGTCATCGTGTTCCAGGAACGGCACCAGCGAGGCAGCGGCCGAAACGATCTGCGACGGCGCCACGTCGATGTACTGCACGCGGTCCGGCGTCACCATGCGGGTTTCACGCTCGGAGCCTTCACGCGCCGACACCAGTTCGTCGGTCAGGTTGCCGTCGGCATCGACGGTCGCGTTGGCCTGCGCCACCACGTACTTGCCTTCCTCGATCGCCGACAGGTAGTCGACCTCGTCGGTCAGCTTGCTGTCGACCACCTTGCGGTACGGCGTTTCCAGGAAGCCGTATTCGTTCAGGCGGGCATACAGTGCCAGCGAGTTGATCAGACCAATGTTCGGACCTTCCGGCGTTTCGATCGGGCACACGCGGCCATAGTGGGTCGGGTGCACGTCGCGGACTTCAAAGCCGGCGCGCTCGCGCGTCAGGCCGCCCGGGCCCAGTGCGGAGACGCGGCGCTTGTGCGTGATCTCCGACAGCGGGTTGGTCTGGTCCATGAACTGCGACAGCTGCGACGAACCGAAGAACTCGCGGATCGCCGACGAGATCGGCTTCGAGTTGATCAGGTCGTGCGGCATCAGGTTCTCGGTCTCGGCCTGGCCCAGACGTTCCTTGACGGCACGCTCCACGCGCGACAGGCCGGCGCGGAACTGGTTCTCGGCCAGCTCGCCGACGCAACGCACGCGACGGTTGCCCAGGTGGTCGATGTCATCGACCTCGCCCTTGCCGTTGCGCAGGTTGACCAGGATCTTGATGGTCTCGAGGATGTCCTCGTCCTGCAGCACCATGGCGCCTTCGCCGCTGGGGCGGCCCAGGCGGCTGTTGACCTTCATGCGGCCCACGCGCGACAGGTCGTACGACTCTTCGCTGTAGAACAGGCGCTGGAACAGCGCTTCCACGGCTTCTTCGGTCGGCGGCTCGCCGGGGCGCATCATGCGGTAGATCGCGATACGCGCAGCGGTCTGGTCGGCGGTCTCGTCCACGCGCAGGGTCTGCGACATGTACGGGCCTTGATCCAGGTCGTTGGTGTACAGGGTCTGGATCTGCTTGACGCCGGCTTCGCGCAGGTTTTCCAGCAGCGCTTCGGTCAGCTCGTCGTTGGCGTTGGCGATCACCTCGCCGGTATCCGGGTCGATGATGTTCTTGGCCAGCACGCGGCCCAGCAGGTAGTCTTCCGGCACGCTGATCAGCTTGGTGCCGGCCGAGTCCA
The DNA here is from genome assembly GCF_000069785.1 of Cupriavidus taiwanensis LMG 19424. Lineage (NCBI taxonomy): Bacteria > Pseudomonadati > Pseudomonadota > Betaproteobacteria > Burkholderiales > Burkholderiaceae > Cupriavidus > Cupriavidus taiwanensis. The sequence goes on from NC_010528.1 coordinate 3,126,784, forward strand.
GGTCGCGGATGTGCTTGGCGTTGATCCGCTTGTCCTTCTCGACCACCACGCGGCCGTTCTTGTCGGCGATGTCGAAGCGCGCGACTTCACCGCGCAGGCGCTCGGGCACGAACTCCAGCTGCGCGCCTTCCGACTGCAGCGTGAAGTTATCGAACACGAAGAAGTGCGCCAGGATCTGTTCCGGCGTCAGGCCGATGGACTTCAGCAGGATCGTCACCGGCATCTTGCGGCGGCGGTCGACGCGGAAGTACAGGATGTCCTTCGGATCGAATTCGAAGTCCAGCCACGAACCGCGGTAGGGAATGATGCGCGCCGAGAACAGCAGCTTGCCCGAGCTGTGGGTCTTGCCCTTGTCGTGCTCGAAGAACACGCCCGGCGAGCGGTGCAGCTGCGAGACGATGACACGCTCGGTGCCGTTGATGACGAACGAACCCGTGGAAGTCATGAGCGGAATCTCGCCCATGTAGACTTCCTGCTCCTTCACTTCCTTGACCTTGCCCGGGTTCTCGCGATCGTTGATGATCAGGCGAACCTTGGCACGCAGCGCCGAATGGAACGTCAGGCCACGCTGCTGGCATTCCTTGACGTCGAACGGCGGGTTGGACAGGTGATACGAGACGAACTCCATACGGGCGAGCCCGTTATGCGAGGAGATCGGGAAAATCGCGTTGAAAGCGGCCTGGAGGCCTTCGGTCTTGCGACGTGCGGGTGGCGTATCCGCTTGCAAGAACTGGGTGTAGGATTCAATCTGGGTGGCAAGCAGGAATGGAACCTGATGTACCGTCGCGCGCTTCGCAAAGCTTTTGCGAATGCGCTTCTTTTCGGTGAAGCTGTACGCCATGGGATCTCCGAATCATCGCAGGGCTGGCTGGACCTGGCCGGACCTGAGGTGTTCAGCGACTGGGAGGGGATTTGGCGGTTGGCCGCTACCAACCTCTGGCTGACGGTGTCCGCACGCTGCGGGCGGTGTGGTCGTCGCTTCAGCGCAACGCCTGTACTCGCCCGGGGGACACCCGACCAAACTTGTCTTCTGCAGTCGGTTCAGAAGACAAACATCAGCAGCAACCACTTAGTGTGCCACTGATGTTTGGCCTCTGCTGAATCGCTGGCAAAAGCACCCTTGCCGCGAGCCGCAAACATCACTTCTAACGCGTTATTGCTGTGCCGAGTGGTGACTAAAACACAATCGCACAAGCGCAAAAAGGCTGGCGCCGGGAATTTCCCTTTGCCAGCCCCGTTCGCGTGCCGCGAGGGCACGCGAGTACAGCATTACTTGACGTCGACCTTGGCGCCGGCGTCTTCCAGCTTCTTCTTGGCTTCGGCAGCAGCGGCCTTGTCCACGCCTTCCTTGACGGGCTTCGGTGCGCCATCGACCAGGTCCTTGGCTTCCTTCAGGCCCAGGCCGGTGATTTCGCGAACAGCCTTAATCACGCCAACCTTGTTGGCGCCGACTTCGGCCAGGATCACGTTGAACTCGGTCTGCTCTTCGGCAGCAGCAGCACCGGCAGCGCCCGGAGCAGCAGCCACGGCCATGGCAGCGGCCGACACGCCAAACTTCTCTTCGAACGCCTTGACCAGGTCGTTCAGTTCCATCACGGACATCGCGCCAACGGCTTCCAGGATGTCGTCTTTGGTGATTGCCATTTGAAATACTCCTACTAGATTTGATTCGGTATCGGTAATGCGATCTTTCGATGCGCGGCCTGGATTGCCTTAGGCTTCGGCAGCAGCTTCCGCTTCCGCGGGAGCAGCGCCTTCTGCCTTCTTGGCGGCCAGAGCAGCCAGCAGACGGGCGAAGCCCGACACCGGTGCCTGCATCACGCCCAGCAGCTGAGCAATCAGTTCGTCGCGGCTCGGGATCGAGGCCAGCGCCTTCACGGCGGCAGCGTCGAGAACCTTGCCGTCATACGACCCGGCGCGCAGGACCAGCTTGTCGTTGGTCTTGGCGAAGTCGTTCAGAACCTTGGCCGAGGCCACTGCATCTTCGGAAATACCGTAGATCAGCGGACCGGTCATCTGCTCTGCGAGGCCTGCAAACGGCGTACCTTCGACGGCACGGCGAGCCAGCGTGTTCTTCAGAACGCGCAGGTACACGCCTTGCTGGCGAGCGGCAGCACGCAGCTTGGTCAGATCGCCAACCGCAATGCCGCGATATTCGGCGACGACGATGGTCTGGGCCTTGGCGACTTGCGCCGAGACCTCAGCAACGACGGCCTTCTTATCTTCAATATTGAGTGGCACGGTTAAGCTCCAAAATGACGCTGTGTCTCCGGCAATACCGGAGCCTTCACGTCAGCACAAACGAACGGCGTCCGATTGGCCCGAATCATCCGGGTCGAGGCCCGGCTTCATCAATCCCTTCGGGTGCGCCATCTGCGCTGGCTGGCCGGAAGACCTGGCTCAGGCGTAAAGCCTTCGCTCATGCTCCAACCGATTAAGCCCCTTCCGCTTTGCTGCCGCGGACAAGGACACCAGCGGTCTTTGATAACCAGCGGTGCCGCCCGACGCTTGCGCATCGAACACGGCACCACTGCCCAAAGCCTTGCTCCTTTCCTTGCGGTCCGGAGACGACCCTCGCCACTGGCCAGGGTCTTCAATTCTCGCTTGCCGACCGGTGTTATCGGGTTCCGGTCAGCAAGTTGCCGTCAGCTCAGGCGGCCAGCGTAGCCTGGTCGACACGCACGCCCACGCCCATGGTCGACGAGACCGCGACCTTGCGCAGGTACACGCCCTTGCTGGTGGCCGGCTTGGCCTTGACCAGCGCGTCCAGCAGCGCCGCCAGGTTGCTCTTCAGCGCGGCGTCCTCGAACGAACGGCGGCCGATGGTGGCGTGGATGATACCGGCCTTGTCGACACGGAACTGGACCTGACCGGCCTTGGCGTTCTTCACGGCCTGGGCCACATCGGGGGTCACGGTACCGACCTTCGGGTTCGGCATCAGGCCGCGCGGGCCCAGGATCTGGCCCAGCGTACCGACGATACGCATCGTGTCCGGCGAGGCGATCACGACGTCGAAGTTCAGGTTGCCGGCCTTGACTTGCTCAGCCAGGTCTTCCATGCCGACGATGTCGGCACCGGCAGCCTTGGCGGCCTCGGCCTTGTCGCCCTGGGCGAACACAGCCACGCGCACCGACTTGCCGGTACCGGCGGGCAGCACCACGGAGCCACGAACCACCTGGTCCGACTTCTTGGCGTCGATGCCAAGTTGCACGGCCACGTCGATCGACTCGTCGAACTTCGCCGAGGCGCAGCCCTTCACCAGGCCCAGGGCCTCGTCGATCGGGTAGAACTTGGTACGCTCGATCTTCGCCTTGTTGGCGGCGACGCGCTTGGAAACCTTAGCCATTTACAGACCCTCCACGGTGATGCCCATCGAACGAGCCGAACCGGCGATGGTACGCACGGCAGCGTCCAGGTCGGCGGCGGTCAGGTCAGCGTTCTTGGCCTTGGCGATTTCTTCAGCCTGGGCGCGGGTGATCTTGCCAACCTTGTCGGTGTGGGGCTTCGGCGAACCCTTGGTGATGCCGGCTGCCTTCTTGATCAGCACGGTCGCCGGCGGCGACTTCATCACGAAGGTGAAGCTCTTGTCGGCGAAGGCGGTAATCACCACCGGCACCGGCAGACCGGGTTCCATGCCCTGGGTCTGGGCGTTGAACGCCTTGCAGAACTCCATGATGTTCAGACCACGCTGACCCAGTGCGGGACCAACGGGCGGGGAGGGATTTGCCTTACCAGCCGGAATCTGCAGCTTGATAAAGCCAATGATCTTCTTGGCCATCTCTACTCCAATCCGGATCGCTCCACTCGCGGAAGACGATCCTGTTGAGTCGTAACGCGCTGTCGCCGCACCGGTGGCACGGCCTCACGCTCCTCTTTGGCAATGCCCTGGGGCACCGCCGTTGCCCGTTGCCGACCTCTCGGCCGACAACCGGCAAATTCCTTAGACCTTCTCGACCTGGCCGAACTCGAGCTCGACCGGCGTGGCACGTCCGAAGATGGTGACCGAGACGCGCAGGCGCGATTTCTCGTAGTTCACCTCTTCGACGTTGCCGTTGAAGTCGGTGAACGGGCCGTCCTTGACGCGCACCATTTCGCCCACTTCGAACAGCGTCTTGGGACGCGGCTTCTCGACCCCTTCCTGCATCTGGGTCATGATCTTGTCGACTTCACGCTGCGAAATCGGGCTCGGGCGGTTGCGGGCGCCGCCCACGAAACCCGTGACCTTGCTGGTGTTCTTCACCAGGTGCCAGGTCTCGTCGGTCATTTCCATTTCCACCAGCACGTAGCCGGGGAAGAAACGACGCTCGGTGACCGACTTGTGGCCACCCTTGATTTCCACCACTTCTTCGGACGGCACCAGGATGCGGCCAAACTTGTCCTGCATCTCGGCGCGCTCGATGCGCTCCTGCAGCGCGCGTTGCACGCTCTTCTCCATGCCGGAGTAGGCATGCACCACATACCAGCGCTTCTTCGACGAAGGCGATTCCGGCGCGGCGGTTTCCTGCTGGGCGTTATCCGTCATGTGCTACCTCTTATTTCCAGCCCAGCACGAGCGAGAACACGACCCACTCGATGAGCTTGTCCGCCGACCACAGGAACAGGGCCATGACAACGACAAAGACAAAAACCAGTCCCGTCATCTGTCCGGCTTCCTTGCGCGTCGGCCAGACGACCTTGCGAACTTCCCGATACGATTCCTTGGCGAACCCGATAAAGTCCTTGCCCGGTGCCGACACCAGCGCAACCACGATACCCAGTGCAATACCACCGAACAGTGCGGCGCCACGTACATAAGACGGTTGCTGTGCCAGTGCATAGAAACCGATGACGCCCGCAACCACCAGCAGCACCGCTACGCCAAGCATCCACTTGCCGCTGCTGGCGTTCACGGTTTCAACATTGGGATTGGCCATGTTTCGCAAACGAGACTAAGCCGCGTCACGATTGCTCCTCGCGACGCGGCTGATTGATTTGGCAGGGGCAGAGGGAATCGAACCCCCAACCTTCGGTTTTGGAGACCGACGCTCTGCCAGTTGAGCTATACCCCTAAAACAACTTCGGGGTCGACGCTTGCGCCAACCCCTCTGGCAACGAATGCGGCCGGTTGGTGCCGCATTCGCTATCGAACAGCTTAGTCGAGGATCTTTGCCACGACGCCGGCGCCGACGGTACGGCCACCTTCGCGGATAGCGAAGCGCAGGCCTTCTTCCATGGCGATCGGGGCGATCAGCTTGACGGTGATCGACACGTTGTCACCCGGCATGACCATTTCCTTGTCCTTCGGCAGCTCGATCGAGCCGGTCACGTCGGTGGTACGGAAGTAGAACTGCGGGCGGTAGTTGTTGAAGAACGGGGTGTGACGGCCGCCTTCGTCCTTCGACAGGATGTACACCTCGCCGGTGAAGTGGGTGTGCGGCTTGATCGAACCCGGCTTGCACAGCACCTGGCCGCGCTCGACGTCTTCACGCTTGGTGCCGCGCAGCAGCAGACCGACGTTGTCGCCAGCCTGACCCTGGTCCAGCAGCTTGCGGAACATTTCCACGCCGGTGCAGGTGGTCTTCACGGTCGGCTTGATACCGACGATTTCGATTTCCTCGCCGACCTTGATCACGCCGCGCTCGATACGGCCGGTCACCACGGTGCCGCGACCCGAGATCGAGAACACGTCTTCCACCGGCATCAGGAAGGTACCGTCAACGGCACGCTCCGGCGTCGGGATGTAGGTGTCCAGCGCGTCGGCCAGGCGCATGATGGCTTCTTCGCCCAGGTCGCCCTTGTCGCCTTCCAGCGCCAGCTTGGCCGAACCCTTGATGATCGGGGTGTCGTCGCCGGGGAATTCGTACTTGCTCAGCAGCTCGCGAACTTCCATCTCGACCAGCTCGAGCAGTTCGGCGTCGTCCACCATGTCGCACTTGTTCAGGAACACGATGATGTACGGCACGCCAACCTGACGGGCCAGCAGGATGTGCTCGCGGGTCTGCGGCATCGGGCCGTCAGCGGCCGAGCACACCAGGATCGCGCCGTCCATCTGGGCGGCACCCGTGATCATGTTCTTCACGTAGTCGGCGTGGCCCGGGCAGTCAACGTGCGCGTAGTGGCGGTTGGCCGTCTCGTATTCGACGTGCGCGGTGTTGATGGTAATACCGCGTGCCTTTTCTTCCGGCGCTGCGTCGATTTCGTCGTACTTCTTGGCGGCACCGCCGAACTTCGAAGCCAGCACCGTGGCGATCGCTGCGGTCAGCGTGGTCTTGCCGTGGTCAACGTGACCAATCGTACCAACGTTCACGTGCGGCTTGGTCCGCTCGAACTTTTCCTTTGCCATTTCGCGACTCCTGTCTCGGTAGCGATATTGCCAGTGCGTGGTATTTGGTGCCCATGGGCAGGATCGAACTGCCGACCTCTCCCTTACCAAGGGAGTGCTCTACCACTGAGCCACATGGGCGAAACTAGACGTACTACTTTATGACAGCAACCGCGCGACTGGAGCGGGTGAAGGGAATCGAACCCTCGTCGTAAGCTTGGAAGGCTTCTGCTCTACCATTGAGCTACACCCGCCTGGGTCTTTCCTGCTTCTTCACCGGCGTTGCCGGCTGCTGTCTTGCATTCTGGTGGAGAGGGCTGGATTCGAACCAGCGTAGGCGTAAGCCAACAGATTTACAGTCTGCCCCCTTTAGCCACTCGGGCACCTCTCCGCAGAGAACTATCGATTATGGGCTTCCTCGCCGCTCCTGTCAAGCACTTTCCGTTGCGGATGCTGTGCTGCCAAGGAATCGGGAGGGCGTTCCGGCGTGGCGTCTGGCGCTGCCTGACCGCTCCCACAAGCGCAGTTTAGATTTCTGCGTTCTCACCCTATAGGGGCTTTGCCGGACGGCTCCTGGCGCGTCAGGAGCGGCCTGGCGGGGCTGCTTGAGGCGGTTTCGAACGGGCGGCGGAAAAGCAAAAACCCCTCGCAGCACACGCTGTCGAGGGGTTTTGCACAATAAGAGCCTGGCGATGACCTACTTTCACACGGGTAATCCGCACTATCATCGGCGCGGAGTCGTTTCACGGACCTGTTCGGGATGGGAAGGGGTGGTTCCAACTCGCTATGGTCACCAGGCATGAGGGGTTGTGGCGCTGGGGTTGAAGCCAGCGTCACGAATCGGGATGTAGTGTTGGTTGTGTGTATCGAGGCACAAGGCGATCGACTCACCAGGTGAAACACACTGGTTATAGGATCAAGCCTTACGGGCAATTAGTACTGGTTAGCTTAACGCATTACTGCGCTTCCACACCCAGCCTATCAACGTCCTGGTCTCGAACGACCCTTCAAGGAGGTCAAGCCTCCAGGGAATCCTCATCTTCAGGCGAGTTTCCCGCTTAGATGCTTTCAGCGGTTATCTCTTCCGTACATAGCTACCCTGCGATGCCTCTGGCGAGACAACAGGTACACCAGCGGTACGTCCACTCCGGTCCTCTCGTACTAGGAGCAGCCCCCGTCAAGATTCCAACGCCCACGGCAGATAGGGACCAAACTGTCTCACGACGTTTTAAACCCAGCTCACGTACCTCTTTAAATGGCGAACAGCCATACCCTTGGGACCGGCTACAGCCCCAGGATGAGATGAGCCGACATCGAGGTGCCAAACACCGCCGTCGATATGAACTCTTGGGCGGTATCAGCCTGTTATCCCCAGAGTACCTTTTATCCGTTGAGCGATGGCCCTTCCATTCAGAACCACCGGATCACTATGTCCTGCTTTCGCACCTGCTCGACTTGTCGGTCTCGCAGTTAAGCACGCTTTTGCCATTGCACTTTAGGTACGATGTCCGACCGTACCAAGCGTACCTTCGAACTCCTCCGTTACACTTTGGGAGGAGACCGCCCCAGTCAAACTGCCTACCATGCACTGTCCCCGACCCGGATTCACGGGCCAAGGTTAGAACCTCAAACAAACCAGGGTGGTATTTCAAGGACGGCTCCACGTGAACTGGCGTCCACGCTTCAAAGCCTCCCACCTATCCTACACAGATCGGTTCAAAGTCCAATGCAAAGCTACAGTAAAGGTTCATGGGGTCTTTCCGTCTAGCCGCGGGGAGATTGCATCATCACAAACACTTCAACTTCGCTGAGTCTCGGGAGGAGACAGTGTGGCCATCGTTACGCCATTCGTGCAGGTCGGAACTTACCCGACAAGGAATTTCGCTACCTTAGGACCGTTATAGTTACGGCCGCCGTTTACCGGGACTTCAATCAAGAGCTTGCACCCCATCATTTAATCTTCCGGCACCGGGCAGGCGTCACACCCTATACGTCCACTTTCGTGTTTGCAGAGTGCTGTGTTTTTATTAAACAGTCGCAGCCACCATTTTATTGCAACCCCTTCACCCTTCTGGCGCAGGCCAGTCAAGCTACCAGGGCGTACCTTATCCCGAAGTTACGGTACCAATTTGCCGAGTTCCTTCTCCCGAGTTCTCTCAAGCGCCTTAGAATACTCATCTCGCCCACCTGTGTCGGTTTGCGGTACGGTCTCGTATGACTGAAGCTTAGAGGCTTTTCTTGGAACCACTTCCAATTGCTTCGCAGCACTAGGCCGCTCGCCCCACATCCTTGAATTCCGCGCCCGGATTTGCCTGAGCGCCTTCTCCAATGCAGGGACCGGGACTTCCAACACCCGGACAACCTTCCGCGATCCGTCCCCCCATCGCATCATACGACGGTGCAGGAATATTAACCTGCTTCCCATCAGCTACGCATCTCTGCCTCGCCTTAGGGGCCGACTCACCCTACGCCGATGAACGTTGCGTAGGAAACCTTGGGCTTACGGCGAGGGGGCCTTTCACCCCCTTTATCGCTACTCATGTCAGCATTCGCACTTCTGATACCTCCAGCATCCTTTACAAGACACCTTCACAGGCTTACAGAACGCTCTCCTACCACGCACTTGCGTGCGTCCGCAGCTTCGGTATATGGCTTAGCCCCGTTACATCTTCCGCGCAGGACGACTCGATCAGTGAGCTATTACGCTTTCTTTAAAGGGTGGCTGCTTCTAAGCCAACCTCCTGACTGTTTTAGCCTTCCCACTTCGTTTCCCACTTAGCCATATTTGGGGACCTTAGCTGGCGGTCTGGGTTGTTTCCCTCTTGACACCGGACGTTAGCACCCGATGTCTGTCTCCCGTGATTGCACTCTTCGGTATTCGGAGTTTGCTATGGCGGGGTAATCAGCAATAGACCCCCCAACCATGACAGTGCTCTACCCCCGAAGGTGAGACACGAGGCACTACCTAAATAGTTTTCGGAGAGAACCAGCTATTTCCAGATTTGTTTAGCCTTTCACCCCTATCCACAGCTCATCCCCTAACTTTTCAACGTTAGTGGGTTCGGTCCTCCAGTACGTGTTACCGCACCTTCAACCTGGCCATGGATAGATCATCTGGTTTCGGGTCTACACCCAGCGACTCAACGCCCTGTTCGGACTCGCTTTCGCTACGCCTTCCCTAATCGGTTAAGCTTGCCACTGAATGTAAGTCGCTGACCCATTATACAAAAGGTACGCCGTCACCCCCGAAAGGGCTCCGACTGTTTGTATGCATGCGGTTTCAGGATCTATTTCACTCCCCTCCCGGGGTTCTTTTCGCCTTTCCCTCACGGTACTGGTTCACTATCGGTCGATCACGAGTATTTAGCCTTGGAGGATGGTCCCCCCATCTTCAGACAGGATTTCACGTGTCCCGCCCTACTTGTCGTACACCTAGTTCCACAATCGTGTTTTCGCATACAGGGCTATCACCTGCTATGGCCGGGCTTTCCATCCCGTTCTGCTAACACCACTGCTAAAGAGTACAAGGCTCTTCCCATTTCGTTCGCCACTACTTTGGGAATCTCGGTTGATTTCTGTTCCTGCAGCTACTTAGATGTTTCAGTTCGCCGCGTTCGCTTCCCTTGCCTATGTATTCAGCAAGGGATGACCCATTCGGGCCGGGTTTCCCCATTCGGACATCTCCGGATCAAAGCTCGTTTGCCAGCTCCCCGAAGCTTTTCGCAGGCTACCGCGTCCTTCATCGCCTGTGATCGCCAAGGCATCCACCACATGCACTTGTTCGCTTGACCCTATAACAAGTGTGTCTCATCGACACGCTCACTACAGGTTGAGTTCTCGCATTTGTGCCGTATTCCAAGTCATCTTTCGATCACTTTAAAATACACTTGGTTGATACAATCACAACCCGGTATCGCGTTCAACTACTGTGCTTCTCATCAAAGCACCGCGACACCTTTACTACATCCCATATTGTTAAAGAACAGCCGATCGTTAGATCGCTTGGCAATGCCAAAGGAAAGCACTCCGTAAGCGCTTTCCTTTGACAACCAATCCAAGGTACCAGGCGTTTCGCACCGCTCGTAAGCGGTGGTGGAGGATGACGGGATCGAACCGACGACCCCCTGCTTGCAAAGCAGGTGCTCTCCCAGCTGAGCTAATCCCCCTCGGATAACTTGGTGGGTCTGGTAGGACTTGAACCTACGACCCCCGCCTTATCAAGACGGTGCTCTAACCACCTGAGCTACAGACCCTTGGCTGTAACAGCAAACAAACCGATAAGTGTGAACGCTAGGCTTGAGACACAAGCCTCTGGAAAGGAGGTGATCCAGCCGCACCTTCCGATACGGCTACCTTGTTACGACTTCACCCCAGTCATGAACCCTGCCGTGGTAATCGCCCTCCTTGCGGTTAGGC